>NZ_JBFAJO010000051.1:0-65882 GCF_040655255.1 Kitasatospora sp. NPDC050463 | reverse complement strand
CCGCCGAAAACGGCACACCACGACGACCGTGACCATCACCCGGGCCTCGGACAGCGTGTTGACGAACGCCGCAGCGGCTTAACTTCCTGGTCTTGTCATTTCACCCGTTGCCGACAAGGGGCCGGCCCGAGACAGGTGACCGCACGGTCCACCCGGAAGGGCTCACGTCCCGCTCGTCCGGTCCGGTCCGGTCCGGCCCTGGTCCCGGTCTGGTCCCGGCTCCGTTCCGGACGGTGCGTGTCCGTTCTGGTGCGGGGTCGGGGTGACCGATGCGGGGCGGCCGGGCGCCCGGCCGCCGAGGGCCGGGCGAGCGAGGCCGGTTCCTACTGCCGCCGGCCGCGTCAGGGTGCTTCGGCCGGGCTCGGGATACCCGTACCGGCGTCGGTGACAGGCAGGCAGTGACGGGTTCCAGGGCTGTGCCGGGGCCCTGGTGTGCGGGGTGGCGGTCGGGCAGGCTAGTTTGCTCGGGTGAGTCTCCTTGAGGATGTGGCCGAGCGCGACGGCTGGCAGTGCTGGGTGTGCGACGAGGCGGTCGACCCCGACGAGTCGGTGAACGACCCGCGCGGGCCCAGCGTCGACAGCCGGACCGCCGACCGGAAGGCCAAGGTCGCCGAGCGGCTCGCGCACCGCGGATGCAACAGCCGCAAGGGCGCGGTCAAGGTGGTCATCGCCTGGCCGGACCGCCTGTACGTGGTCGAACCCGCGCCGCTGATCACCGTTGCCGCCAGGCTGGAGCGCAAGGGCGGCCGCGAGATGGTGGGCCGTTGTCCGACCAGGAAGGACGCCCAGGAGGCGGCGGACTGGCTGGTGGACCGATTCTCCCGGCTGGTACCGGGGCTGCCGGTGACCGCCGATGTCGAGGCGGGCGGCGGCCAGTTCCTCGTCATCCTGGCCACCGGCCGCCGCTGACCCATGTCCTGGTCGGCCGGCCCGAGAACCTCGTCCGCGCCGAACTGCTCACCCGCCGGCCCCTCGCCCCGCCGGCCCCCCACTCGCACCCAGGCCTGGAACGGCGCCCTGTCCGCCGTCACCACCCGCCCGTGGGCGTTCAGTGCGGCCTCCGGGCTGCTCGGCGCCGACCAGCCCGGAGGCCGGCACGTGTGATACCTGCCGTCCTCTATCCGAGGGTGAGCATCGCCTCGGTGATCTCGCCGACCGCCGCGTCGGGGATCGCGGTGGCGGCTTCCCGGAGGACGAGCAGCCGTGCCCCGGGGATCTCGCCCGCGATCGCCTCGCCGTTGCCGACGGGGAAGAACGGATCGCGGCGGCCGTGGACGACGAGGGTGGGGACCTCGATCTCCGACAGACGCTCGCGCCAGCGGGGTTTGCAGTCGAGCCTGGAGAACACCAGGCCCAGCTGGTTGGCCAGCTGGACCGGGGGAGCGGTGCCGGGCGTGCGGTCCCAGACGCGCGCAGCGGTTGCGCGCGCGGCGACGGGGTCGTCGCCGAGGATCTCCGCGCCGGCGGCGGCGAACCCCGCGACCGCCTCACGGTCGGTCCAGTCGGGCAGCGGACGTGCGAACAACCGACTCATCGTCGCCTGGTCGTGGTCGGGGAGGTCGTCGTCGGGCGGTCCGGGGGCGACCGGGCGGGTGCCGACCAGGGTGAGCGCCGAGAACGCGTCCGGATGGTCGAGCACGGCCACCTGGGCGACCATCCCGCCGACGCCGGTCCCCGCGAGATGCGCAGGCCCCCCGCCGAGCGCGGAGGCGAGGGCCGCCGCGTCGGCGGCGAGGCCGCGCAGGGTGTAGGCCGGTGCCTGCGGATCCGTCGTCGTGGACTCCCCGCTGTCGCGCAGGTCGTAGCGCACCACACGGCGCCCGCCGGCGGCGAGGCGCTCGCAGAGCGCGTCGGGCCAGGAGAGCATCGTCGGCCCGCCCACGAGCAGGACGAGCGGCGCGTCGTCGTCACCGAACGACTCGATGCCCAAGGCGATCCCGTTGACGTCGACGGTGGTCATCGGATCACCGGTGGTCGCCGTTCCCGAGCCCGCGGTCGGGCGCGCTCATGTCGCCGGTCCTGGGCGTGCCGTCGGCGAGCCCGTAGCGCAGGTACACGGTGCCCTGCGAACCGGCCACCGGCGGTTCGAGGAGCGTGACGTTCGTGGGCACCGCGCCACCGTCGAACACCTTCTTCCCGACGCCGAGCACGATCGGGTGCACCCAGAGGTCGAGACGGTCGAAGAGCTTCTCCCGCAGGAGGCTCTGCACCAGGTCCAGGCTCCCGACGACCTTCACGTGCTCGTGCCGGTCACGGATCTCGCGCACCGCGCCGGCCAGGTCCGGGCCGAGCTGCGTGGATCCAGCCCACGGGAGGTCGGGCTTGCCGCGGGAGGCCACGTACTTCGGGACGCGGTTGAAGAGCTCGGCGATCTCGCCCTCCTTCTGGTGCGGCCAGTAGGCGGCGAAGATGTCGTACGTCCGCCGGCCGAGCAGGAGGGCGTCCGTGCCCTCGTACGCGGCGAGGATCTGTGCTCCGGTGGTCTCGTTCAGCAGGGGCGCCTGCCAGCCGCCGAACGGGAACCCCACCGGGTCCTCGTCGGGTCCGCCGGGCGCCTGCCCGACGAGGTCGAGGGTCGCGAACAGCTCGATGTGGATGAGGCCCATGTCTGTACTCCCGATGAGTTGGTGGTTCCAGTCGAAGATGTAGACCTGCCGGGGCCGGAAAACTCATCGCCACGCCGGTAACCGGTTTCGTTACCCGCAGACCCCCTCGCCCGGCACACCCCGCCCGGGCCGGGACCCCGCGCCCACACTCCCACCGGTACGAGGCGTTCCCCGGGCACACCGCCTCCGCGTCCGACGTCCTCGCCGCCCTCGACTGCCGGAGCGACCCCTGTCAGCCGGGCGGTCGGCCGGTCGAGCACGGCGGCTGGGGCGACGTCAGGCGCGTATGCGGGGAACGGGATTGACCGGGGGAGCCGCCACACCATATTTTGAACGCGTTCAATCTTATGGAGGGGGCATGAACATGGTTCAGCACGTCGGGCCTGGGGTGGTTGCGGCAGCCGGGGGACCGGGCGGGGGAGCGTTCGCCGTGTCCCCGGTGACGATGCGTCTCGGCGGCACCGGGCGGCGTCGGCCGCGGCCGGGCGGGAGGAGGGAGCGCGGACTCTGCTGCGACACCGTCCACTCCTTCACCGTCGCCCTGCTCGTCCTGCTGCCCGCGGCCTACCTGACGGTGTTCGAGCTGTCCGACGGCTACCCCGGCGGAGACCCGGCGATGTGCCTCCTGTTCGTACTGCCGCTCCTTCTCCTCCCCTTCGCCATCGGCGCCCGCGCCTGGGCCGATCACCGGAGGGTGGCGCTGCGCTGGTTCGGGCGCGCCGCGGCGTACTACGCCGCCTACTTCATGGGCCCGCTCATCCTGCTCCTCGGACTGGCCTCGTCGGCCTTCACCGCGGCTCTCGGCGGCACCTGGAAGTCGGACTCCCCGCCGCTGGACTCGCTCGAATACATCGGCCTGTACATCGGTCTGGCCGCCCTGTTGTTCGGCGGCCCCGTCGTCGTCGCGTTGCTCATGGTGGCGCCATGGGCGGCGCGCGGCCTGGACGCCCGCCCCGCCCTCGCGGTCCTCGCCAACCTCATACCGGCGTTCATGGTGATGATCGGCGGCATTCCCGCCGTGATCGTCATCATCGTCCACCTGGTCTTCATCTGTCGGGTGATGCCTGCCGCCACCCTTCGGCGCTCCCGCCCGGGTGGAAGCACCGACGGGTGGCGGCAGGCAGACTCCGCCCCCACCAGCGGGGCTACCGGTGACCGGCCCTGACCGACCGGCCCTGACCGACCGGCCCTGACCGACCGGCCCTGACCGACCGGCCCTGACCGACCGGCCCTGACCGGGCGGGCCCGCCCGGTCAGCGCCGACTCGGAGTCCGCGGCAGCGGGCCGGCTGGTGGTGTCCGTGCTGCGCCTTCTCGCCCCAACGTCGCCCCGCCTCTGCGACCGGCCCGGACCGGCGGTCGCCCGCCCCGCCTGGGCTGGGCCCTCTGCCGGGTAGGGCCGGGCTGGCCTGCCACGGCGGGGCCGCGGCTGTCAGGCCGGCAGCCGTGGTCGCCTCAGCTCGCTGGCCCTGCTTCTGCCGGGCCGCGGGCCCCCTGCCCGGATGTGGCAGGGGGCTGGGCGAACCTGCGCCGGCCCGGCCGGGGCGGGTTCAGGAGCCCTGTCGTCCTGCTGCGGCCGTCCCGCTGTCCGTCCCGTACGCCCACCCCCGGCCCGGGGCAGTCGGCGAGAACCTCTTCGGCCGCGTTGTCACATCCGAGGCGGGCGGCGGGTCAGTGAAGTGTCCGAGCACATGCAACCGAGCGGGCGGAGCCCCTTCCGTCCGGCTTCCCTGCACAACGAAACCGGGGTATCACCATGTCCGTCGCCTACGTCGTCCTCGCCGTCGTCAGTGCCTTGTGGGTCGGGTTCTCCGGCGTGTCCCTGGCGCGTCGCGCGGAGTTCGTCACCCAGCCGCTCGTCGAGTACGGCGTGCCCCGCTCATGGTGGACCGGGCTCGCACTCGCCAAGCTCGCCGGTGCCGCCGGCCTGCTGGTCGGCCTCGCCGTACCGGCCGTAGGCGTCGCCGCCGCGGTCGGCCTGATCCTGTACTTCCTCGGCGCGGTGGTCACCAACGTGCGGGCCCGCTCGTACAAGACCGTGCCTTTCCCGCTCCTCTACCTCGCCCCCGTCGCGGTCACCCTCGTCCTCGGTCTCGCCGTCTGACCGATCGGCCTGATCCGTTGCGAGTCCGCGTCCCGGCCGCGCGTCCCGGGTGTTCGTCCCGGCGTGCGCGCGGCGTCCTGACCCGGGGCGGTTCGTCCGGAGCGGCACAGCACCCGCTGACCCGGCTGAACCGCCTCCGGCTACGCGAGCTCGATGCTCAGCTGCGTACCGGAGGGGGCCGGGCGAACGGGAGTCCCCGACCGCACCCACGACGCTACCGTCCGCGCGAACACCACCCGGGACACCGTCGCTCCAATGACCCGCCCCGCCGGGGTCGGCCCCGGTGTGGGCGGGGGAAGGCGGGCGGGGGAGGATCGCCCTCATGACCCAGACCCCCCATTCCTCGGCCGCCGACCGTGACGGGCAAGGGGCCGCCGTTCGCGAGGTGGCCCTCCTCTGGGCCTGGCACCATCCCGGTCCGTTTCCCGAAGTGCCGTTCGACGACAAACTCGATCTGGTGTACCTGGACCTGACCGTGGCCGGTTGCGTATCGACCTACCTCGGCAACGGCGGTCGCCCCGGCCGGGATCACTCCGACGTCCTCCGCACCTGCCTGCCGGAGCTCCGGGCGGCCGTCGCCCTGCTGGGACGCTCCGCGCAGTACCGCGAGGGCCTCGCGGCGTTCCGGCGCCTGCTCGCGATGGCCGAGCTGATCCTCGCCGACGGGTCCTGAGCCGACTCCGCCGGACCCACCGCGTTCCTCAACGGTCGCCGCACTCAGCCGCCATGAGTGACGAGACACCCGATCCTCCAGATCCGGTCCTCAATCTCAAGGCTGTCCGCCCTCGATCCGAGTCCCAGCCAGACCTGACATCTCGCAGGTCTGGGCAGGGCCAGATGACGCGCCGGATGAGACGGGACGGCAGGCCGGCGATCTGGCGTCTCAGTTGATGTTGCCGGTCGGACCTGTTCGTCTCGGCAGGTCCTGCTTCGGGTCCTGCCGAGCCTCGGTGGGTGTCCTGCCTCACCCTGCCTCACACAAGTCGGGGCAGTCTCAGTCTTCTCGGGGCACACGGACTCGGAGGTCAAGCAGCCGGTCCCAGCCCTCAACAGGACTGGGACCGGCTGCTGTAGTCCGGGGTCCGGTGCCGGTGCCACCGCGGCGACCGGGCGGCGTGATCAGCGATCGTGGAGAAGGGCGACCGCTTCGGCGAAGTCGGCATGCGCGGGTTCGAAGGATCGGGCCGCGACGAGGAACATCGACCGGTCGGTGAGGGCGCGGGCGAGGCGTGCGGGGTTGTCGGGCAGGCGGCGGGCGAGCGTCACACCCTCGTCGAAGTACGGTGCGAACCGCTCCTCGAACAGGTAAGGGCGGTCGCCTTCGCGGACGGCCGCGCGGACGCAGATTCTGCGTTGGACGTCGACCAGCTCGGGCAGCCGGTCGGCCTCGCGCAGTCTCGCCGCCTCCGCTTCGAGGTCCGGCAGCATGCCGAGAAAACCGTCCCGCACGTCGCGCGACCATCCGAGCTCCGTGCCGAACGGCGGCATCGGGGACTCGGGGCTCGCGGCGGGTTCGGCTGCCCGCCCCGACAGGACGAAGAGCGTCCTCCACCACCCCAGGATGCAACTCCAGTTCTTCGGCTCGCCCGTCTTCGCGAGCTCCTCCAGGACACTCAGGGCCTCTCGCCGGGCGGCCGCAGCACCCGCCCCATCCCCGACGGCCTCCCGCATGCGGGAGAAGTGAACCAACTCCCAGGTGAGTATCGCCAGAGCGGTGCGCTGTTCAGCTGTCTTGCGCCGGGTCTCCTCAAGGAGCTCGCGGAAGACGGTCGATGCGGCGTCGTGCTGCCCGGCGCCCTCCAGGTTCGCCGCCCACCGCATCATGTTCCAGAAGGAGTGATCCGGGATTCCGTTCCGGGCGGCCTCTTCGTCGAGCTCCGCGGCCTCCCTGAAGCGCCCCTCCTCGGCCAGAACGCTCGCCAGGGGCTCGCTTCGGCCGGCCTCGGCCAGCTCCGCACAGATCGCGCGTCCTTCCGCCCTGCGCCCGAGGGCGAACAAGGAAGCCTGGTAGGCGTCCAAGGCCCGGCGCAACCGCTCCGCCCGGCTCGGCGCCCCGACCTCCATCCTGCGAGCGGCCCGGGAAGCCTCGGCGGCCAGCGCGACGTCCACCTCCGGATCCCGGCTCTCGTAGCGCAGCGCGAGCAGGGCGTCGACCAACTTCGGCCCGTACGCCTTCGGACTCACCTCGGCCAGAACCCGGTACGCGCCGACCAGTTCGGCCCGACTCGGCCGGCCGGAGCCCAGCAGCACGCGGGCCCGAAGTACCGCGTCGTGATCGATCGTCACCATTCCCCCTGTCCCGGATGACACACGAAGGAGATTCTGGGAGGCGGGGAACGGACCGGACAAGCCTCGCGAACTGTGCGTTCCGTCCTACGAAAAACGGCGCTGACCTGTCATGATGGACATGCTTTCGTCCTGAATCCACGAGCGGGAGCCGCACCGAACCGCCTCCCGCCCCGCACACAGCACCCCGGCTCGACCCGGCTGCGAGGATGCGCCCTGTGGTGAGCGACGAGGAGTGGGACCGCATCCGGCACGGCCTGCGTCCCGGGCGGCGGTCGACCGGGCGAGTGAGTCGGTTCCGACGTCCGCTGCGGCTGCACCCCGTCACCACGCTCGTGCTGCCGTGCCCCGAGATCGTTGAGACGAGACGACGACCCTCGTCTCAACCAATCCGGGGCACCGCAGGTCAAAGCCGTGCCCTCCCCCGACTTGGACCGACCGGCAACAGGCGTCCGAGGGGTGGGGGAGGAAGCAGTACGGGCACGGGTCCGCGTGATCATGGAGTTCTCTACGCTCAGTGATCACGAAGGACGGCCGTGCCCGCGCTGCCATCTTGCCTGCTCGAAACCCCTCTGGGACCAGTTCGCCGCGATCATGAAGCTCCCGAGCTTCGTCGAACACCGTTTCTCCCCAAGCTAATTCGACTACGCTTGCGAGTCCAAGATCGAACGACAGGGGGCATCCATGCCGTACGAGGCCGGCACGAGGGTCACGCTGACCAGGGATGCGCAGGTCACCGCAGGTGACACCGCAACCAGGGGCGGCCTCCCCGGTCCGCTGTTCCTCGCCGAGGGCCTGGCGGGAACGGTCATGGGCTCGACCACGGAAGCCGGCCGCGCGGGCCAGGACTACCTCGCGAGCTTCGATCAGCAAATTCGCGGCCATCGGTTCGACGCGTTCGCGGCGAGCCTGATCGATGACCTCCGCCAGAACGTCGCCCGGGTGGGAGCGGTCAACGCCGGAGCAGGCGCTCGGACGACCTACCGGGTGTGCTTCGACAACGGGTTCGTCCTTGACGGTCTTGAAGAAGGCTGGCTGGCCCGAGCCTGAGCACCTGCCACCCTCACCACCGCCGAGGAGATCCATGGCCGACACCGTCACGTCACTGACCGCCCGCGTGCACGATCTTCAGGTGGCGGTCATGACCCATGGCCTCACCCCGCGGGGCGTCGACGTCGTCGCCGGCCTCCACGACATCGTCGTGCGCGCCTCGGCGCTCGGCCCCGACGGCAGGTGGCTCGTCGCGTCGGGGCACTCGGGCCTCGGCGGTCTGGCCATCGCACAGGGGCAGGTGGATCAGGGTCTCCTCCACTTCGACGCCGCCGT
This sequence comes from Kitasatospora sp. NPDC050463, assembly GCF_040655255.1. Lineage (NCBI taxonomy): Bacteria > Bacillati > Actinomycetota > Actinomycetes > Kitasatosporales > Streptomycetaceae > Kitasatospora > Kitasatospora sp. NPDC050463. The sequence continues at coordinate 57,561 of NZ_JBFAJO010000051.1, read as the reverse complement.
GGTGAACGGGTTCAACGACTGCGTGGCGTTCCACATGCCGCTCGTGCGCCCGCTGCACCACGACCCCCGGTTCCGGGCCCTGTACGAGCGGATGCGCGTCACCCCGGCCGACCTCGACGAGTTCCTCTGGCTGCACCGGGAGATACAGATCATCGCGAGGGAGGCCCAGCAGGCGACCGTCGACAACATCGGCCGCCTCGACACCGGGGTCTCGCTGCTCCCGCAGGCCCCCATGCCGACCCGCGAGCCGAACACCCCCGGCGTGCTGATCACCCGCCTCGACCTCGCCGCCACGCAGACCGCACTGCGACGGGCCGCCGTGAAGGCGGACTTCCAGCGCAACGCCGGCAACGTCAGCCTCAGCCTCATCGACGACTCGTGGGACTACACCCGTGCCAGGCACGACGCCTGGCACGCCGACGATCTGGATACCCGACGCGAACAGGCCGCCGCAGCCCGGGCCTTCGTCGAACGCCCGGGCATCGGCACCATACTGATCCCCTGCCCACCGCTGGGCTCGATCGTCTACCCGTCCTGACGAGGGACAAAAGCACACGCGCAGGATGTCGACCCCTCCGACGTCCTGCGCCGGGCGCACAGCAGCTTAGACCGACGGGCAGGCGTCCGAGGGGTGGGGGAGGAAGCAGTACGGGCACGGGTTCGCGTGATCATGGAGTTCTCTACGCTCAGTGATCACGAAGGACGGCCGTGCCCGCGCTGCCACCTTGCCTGCTCGAACCCCTCTGGGACCAGTTCGCCGCACTCTTGCCCGCCCGGGAGGAGTACGCCGCGGGCCACCCGCTGGGCTGCCATCGCCGCCGGACTCCCGACCGAACCGTGCTCGAGCACATCGTGCTCGCGCTGGTCCACGGCTCCGGTTACGAACGGATCTCTACGCCCGGATGCTCCGACCGCACCATCCGTCGACGCCTCAAAGAGTGCTCCCAGCAGGGGATTTCGCAAACGCTGCACGCTCTGGCCCTGGACGCCTACGACCGGATGATCGGCCTCGACCTGGGCGAGATCTCGGTGGACGGCTGCATCACCAAGGCCCCGTCCGGCGGGGAGAAGGCCGGCCGTTCGCCGGTCGACCGGGGCAAACAGGGCCTGAAGCGCTCCGCTGCCTGTGACGCCCGCGGTGTCCCGCTCGGGATCGTCTCCGACGGGGCCAACCGGCATGACTCACCGCTTCTCGGGCCAACCCTGGACGCCGCGAAGAAGCAGGTCGGGCCGCTGCCGGAGACCGTCGACGTCAACCTCGGCCGGGGCTACGACAGCAACAAGTCCCGTGCACTGATAGCCGAGTTGGGATTCACCGCCGCGATCGCGCGCAAGGGCATACCCGCTCCGATCCAGGCTGGCAGGCGTTGGCCGGTCGAGCGCACGCACTCGTGGATGAACGACTACGGCAAGCTTCGACGGTGCACCGAGAGAAACGGCAAGGTCGTGGACTTCTACCTCTACCTGGCTGCCGTTCTCGTCACGCTCCGCATGTGATCCGCCAAGCACGGAGCCGCTACCGCTGGGACGGCCGACCCACCACCCGACGCCTCAAGTGATCCATTTGCCGGTCGGTCTTACGTGAGACAGGACAGCGGGTTGTCTTGGCCGGGTGCGGGCGTCATGATCGCGGGATGACTGAGGAGACGGTGGTAGAGAAGACCTGGCGGGGGATACTGGAGAGGCATCCCGAGGCGCGACGGGGGGAACCCGCGGTCATAGAGGCCGCCTACGCCGAACCGCGGTTGCGGGCCCTGTTCCCTTTTCCGAGCCACGGGGCGCTCACCTTCCACCGGAACACGCGGTTCCCGTGGAGCAACGACCTGCCGTTCATCGTGGGCGACGCGCAATGGTGCATCGTGTACGCGCCGCGGGGCGTGACGCAGCGTGTCCTGGGCGAGTCACTCACACCGCAGGAGGCGGCTGCGCTGGTAGTGGCCCACCTCCCCCCTGACTGTGGCCCGGCCTTCGACGGACCGTGGCCCCCACCGGAGAACTCCGTCGACTGAACCAGCCGCAGAGCTGCCGTGCCGAGCCAACCGGTCAAACTCCGCCGAGACTGATCAAACTGCGCTGAGACGGGACAGTCGGGGTGTGCAACGGCTGTGAGGACCGACCTGTCCCGTCTCTCACGATGTTGCCGCTCCCAGTCATAGGTCTTGATGCGCCACGTGTTCGCCTGCATGGTGCGCGCGGAGGCGGGGGTCCGCACCCGTCCGGTCTCCCCGAGCGTCGTACGGCAGCCCGGCCTACCGTGGAAGGGGAGCCCACGGGGCGCTCACCAGGCGAAGGGCCCCCCACGACGGCCTGAACGCCGCCCGGCTCCACCGGGGCCGGGGCGGCCCGTGGAACGGGGTTCCCGTGCATGAACCCGTGATCGCCACTGCCCTGCTGATCGCCCTGACCGGCTGCTGCACGGTCCACTGCGTCCTCGTCGTCGTGGGACGTGGCTGCCCCGACCGTCGGCTGGAGCCGACCGAGATCGTCATGGCACTCGCCATGGTCGGGATGATGGCACCAGCGTTCGACCCCCTGTCGCCCGTCCTGTGGGCGGCTCTGCTCACCGCTTCGGTGTTCTGGCCGACACTCCTCCTGGTGGGGCGGCTGCTCCGCCATCCCCGCTCGGCGTTCGCGGGCGCCTGGAGCCACTACCCCCACCACCTCCTCAGCGCGGCCGCGATGGCCGCGCTGGTGCTGTGCACGGCACCGGCGCACCAGCACGCCGGTGGCGGTGCCGCCCACGGGGGCGTCAGTTCCGCCCTACCGCAGTGGGCGCTGCTCGCCCTGGCCGCGTACTTCCTGGGCTACGCCGTCGGGGGCGCAGGCTCGTTGCTGCCGCGCCCGGCCGCCGGCGCCCGACTCACCCGCGTCGGCGGCCCGGCCGTCCTGACCTCGTCCGGGCTGGTCGCCGCGCGGCGCACGGTGATGGCGATGGGCATGTTCTACATGCTGCTCGCCATGAGCTGACGGCGGATCGGCCGACGGCGGGCCGGGGCCGGTCCGACCGGTACGGCGGCCCCGGCACGCCGTGGGCGTAGAGGCAGCAGCAGCATGAAGGGCTCCGCCGGATCACCCTCGCGCGTCACCGCCAGGAAGCCAGCCGTCCGCCCGGCCCCGGCCAGGCTGGAGCCGCTCCCGGTGGTCCTCCGCGCGCGGCCGGAACGAGAGTCATGCACCCGCTTCCCCTGTACGGCGGTGACCACGTGTCTCCGCACCACCGAACGGCTGGTCGCTGCGGGTGCACCCGCATGCCAGGACCGGAAACCGGGCCCGGTCCAACGGTTCGGCGGCGTCGACTGTTCGTCAGTTGTGGCGCGCCGCAGTTCCGGTCACTCCCTGTCGCCGCGGCAGGGGGGACGGAGGGTGACCGCCGACGCGCCCGGCCGGGCTCCCCGCGCGTCCTGCGTAACCCCGGCCTACCTTGGAGAACGGGGGTACGGCCACTGGAACGGGGGTTCCCGTGCAAGAGCCCGTGATCGCCACCGTCCTGCTGATCGCGCCGACCGGCTGGTGCGCGGCCACTGCGCACTCGCCGTCGCGGGGAGCCGCGGCCGGAGACCGGCTCGCACGGAGCGGAGCCGGCCCGCGCCCGCGGACCGGCCTCGCTGAACGCGCCCGCCCTGGCCTCAGCCGGCCCGGTTGCCGTGCGGCGCACGGTCACGTCGGTCGGCATGGTCGCCATGCCGGTCGGCACGGGCTGACGGCGGGCGGTCCGTTGACCGGGTCACGCGCCGTCGCGCCGAACCGCGAGGAAGCTCGCGGTCTGCCCGGCGGGCGCGCCCCCGTGGGGCTCCGCCCGCAGCACCGTCCCGGCGAGGACCATCCGCTGGTCGATTCCGGTCTCCCAGTGGCGCAGGATGGCGCCGTCGTACTCGTAGTGGAAGTCCGCGATGGGCGGCCGGCCCCGACCACTCAGGGTGAACGAGACGCGGGACGAGGCCGATGCGCTTCCGGTCATATCCATGATGATCAACGGCTCCTCTCCCGGATCCGAGAGGATCAGCTCGCCGCGGACCGTGCCGTCCGGTTCGGCCACCAGCTTCAGCTCGGCCTGTGCGAACCGGAGCTTGTTGAAGTCGTCGACGGGGTCCGGCACCTCGAGAAAGCTCCGGTACGTATACGTGCCGGTCAACTCCATGACGTTCATTTCGTCCCTCCTGGACAGGGTGAGGCGGATCGACCACCTCGTTCCAGGGTCCTGCGGCCAGGCCACGCCGCCAGCGCTGCGCGTCCGGATAGCGCGTGTGGTTCACCCTCCAGAACGTTTGTGAGCGAAATGCATGTGGGGCGGTCGTCGCCGCCCGTACGAATCCGGGGCGCCCGGCGAGGGTGTCCCGCCCAAAACTAGGAGTGACATGTCGAACGGCACGTCGGTGCGACGAGACGCGAGCAAGATGACCGAGTGGGATCCGGCGCTGTACTGGTACGCCCGGGCCGTCGGGAGGATGCAGCAGCGGCCGGAGACCGACCCGACCAGCTGGGTCTTCCAGGGATGCATCCACGGCGTCCCGCCCACCGTCACGGTGAGGAACGACGCCTTCAACCAGTGTCCGCACGGCGGCTGGTTCTTCCTGCCGTGGCACCGGGGCTACCTCTGGTACTTCGAGCGGATCATCCGGGCGGCCATCCGGGAGATCGCCGCCGAGGAGCACATCACCCCCGACCCCTCCACGAGCTGGGCCCTGCCGTACTGGAACTACGCCCTGGACGCACCGACCAGGACCCGGCCCACCAGCTTCACCTCGCGCGCGCTCCCGGCGGCCTTCCGCAGCCCGAGGATGCCGGCCCGCTCGGGCGGCACCGACCTCACTCTCGACAACCCGCTCTTCCTCCGGGACGACCTGGACCCGCCCGACGAAGAATTCTGGGCGGCCCCGTATCGCGCCAAGGGGAAGAACTCCGCCTTCGAGACCAACATCTACCGGGACATCAATCCCTTCACCGCGATGAGCGAGACGATCTTCGCCGCTACGAAGAGCCGGCCGCGGGTCCAGCCGACCTTCGGCAGCGAGATCACCTACACCGACATGCCCCACTTCCAGCCCGCCTTCGGCGACCTGGAGAACGCCCCGCACAACCAGGTCCACGGTGGTGTGGGCGGCTGGATGGGCCGCGTGGAGAGCTCCCCCCGTGATCCGATCTTCTGGCTGCACCACGCCAACCTCGACCGGCTCTGGTCGGGCTGGCTCGACAAGGGCAACCACAACCCGGACCACACGTCCTGGCTGGACCACGAGTTCATCTTCTTCGACGAGGGCGGGCAGGAGCAGCGGCCCTCCTGCACGGCGGTCCTGAACAATGCGGGCGACTACTCGTACGAGTCGTTGACCGACGGGGTGGGCACCCGCCCCCTGTTCGTGCCCCCGCCCGGGGCCCCGCAGGCGGGCCGGCGGGTCCTGGCGACCGTCGGCAACCCCAGGCAACTGCTCGACGTCCGGGAGCCGACCACGGTGGAGCCGAGCGGCGTCGAGGGGGCCATGCGCTCGGTCGCCGCCAGCGACGAGCCGCAGACCAACCTCATCCTCACCGTGCACGGCGTGCACACCAACATGCCGCCCGGGACACCGTTCCACGTCTTTCTCAACGGCCCGACCGGCGACCTCGACCCGGAAGGCCCCTACTTCGTCGGCTGGATCTCCTTCTTCGGGATGGCCGGGGCCGGCGGGCACGACGCGAGCTACGACGTCACCGAGCAGGTCCAACGGCTGACGGAACAGGGCCTGCTGCCGGAGGGCCCGCTCACCGTTTCGATCGTGCCGTCCATCCCGCAACCGGCGACGGTTGGCCCGAAGCCCAGCTTCGAGAGCGTCAGCATCACCAGCATCTAGGCGCCCGACCAACGATCGTCTGCCCGTGGCTGCGTGAGGCCATCGAGGATCTCGCGCAGCCACGGGCTGCGGCCGGCCGGCAGCCGTCGGCCCGATCAAGGCCGCGACAGGAGCCGCCTCCGCGATTCTCCGGGATCAGCACGGTTCCGCGGGCGTCGCCTGGCGCGATGACGATCGCGCCAGGCGCGCCGTCGGACAGGGCGAAGACCGGCGCGACTGTCGCGGACGAGGAGGCGCGGTGTGGTGAGAGTGAACACGGCCGTGGCGACGCCGCAGCCGGCCGTGAGGCCCACCGGGTGCGGGGCCGGCGTAGGAAATCACTACCCGGCGGCAGGCCGTTCGAGATAGGAATGCGCGCATGGACAACGCGGTGGGTCTGGCGGGGCGCTTGCTGGCTGCGGCGCGAGTGGCGCAGGCCTCGGAGGCGGACCACGACGTGCACGCCTACTGGGCGCTGGTCCGGGAGGCGGCGACGGGGGAGAGCGGGGAGACCGCGTTGCGCTGCGGGGTGGGGTTGCTGGCGTCGGCCGAGGTCCTGGCGCGGGAGGTGGGCTGCGATCTGGTGGGCCATGCGGCCAGCGGGCATGAGACCCTGCGTGGCGAGGCGGCCACCGCCCTGATCGCGCTGGCCGAGGTGGAGACGGAGGCCTGCGTGCTGCGCTCCCTCGTTTCCGGCCTGGGCTCGGCGCAGGACCGGCGGGCCGTTCCCGTGCTGGTGGGGCTTTCCGGACACGAGGACGCCGACCTGCGGCGGCAGGTCGCCTTGCAGATCAGCACCGTCAACAGCGGTCTGCCCGACGGGCCCGACGTCCGGGCACTGATCCGGCTGACCCGGGACCAGGACCCCGAGGTCCGTAACTGGGCGGCCTTCACGTTGGGGTTCCAGCTGGAGCTGGACACGACCGCCATCAGGGACGCGCTGTGGAAGTGCACCACCGATGAGGACGGCGAGGTCCGGGAAGAGGGCGCGCGAGGGCTGGCCAGACGGCACGACCCACGGGCCGTCCCACTGATCGCGCAACTGCTGGACTCCGATGACGGGTCCCAGATCTTCACCCTGGACGCGGCGGAGATCCTGGGAGTTCCCGAACTCCTGCCGGCTCTGGCCACCTACGAGTTCCACGCACCCGAAACCGACCGGGCCATCGCGGCCTGCGACCCGGTGCGGCGGGCCCGGACGGAGGACGACGCCTGGGCGGTCGTCGTGGAGTTGGAGCGGCTGCGCCCCGACATCGGCGCGGCGCTCAGCTCACCGCGCTACGAGTCGGTGCACCGGATGCAAGTGACCCACCGAGCGACGGTCGACGCGAGCTACGACGCGGCCTCACTGCTCACCCGCGCCGACGGGGACCCGGTACGGGCGGCGCAGCTGGTGGTGGCCGACCTCACCGCTTCCGCCGGGATCGGACTGCGGGCTGACGGTCCCTCGGCGGCTTCAGGGTGAGCGTCGCCGACGGGGCAGGCGGGAGCCCGACCCGCTCGTGGGCCTCGCCGTCGCCCTGGTCGCGGCCGCCCTCGCCCTGGACGTGATACGCCACGCGGCGTGGTGACATGCCACTCGCTGAGTCGGGCGGGGGAGGGCGGTTCCCCCGCTGGGGGGAGCTGGGCCCTCCCTGCGGCGGAGGCCGCGACCGGGGGTGAGCTGGGAGGTTGGAGGCAATCGGGAAGAGCCCGACTCCCTTCTCCCCACTGAGGATTGACCATGCGAAAGCTCACCACCGCCATCGCGCTCACCACTGCGGCCGTGGCGCTCGCGGCCGGGACGGCCGGCACCGCTGCGGCCGCGCCCGCGCCGGCCACCCCCCTACCGGCCCGGCACCTCGCGCTGCACGGCTGGACCCTGCTCAACGAGCACGGCCCGGGACCCAACCCGGGCGAGCGGCTCACCGCGCGGGTCAGCGCCCGTGTGGTCGATGGCCACACCCGGGGGCACGTCGTGGTGCAGCACGTGTTCGAGAAGACCGGCACCACCCGGGCCGAGTTCGACGTCGACTGCCTGACCGTCGACGGGAACGGCGCCATCACCGTGACCGGGCCCATCTCGCAGATCGTGGTCACCCCGTTCGGGGGCGAGCCGTACCTCTTCGAGGAGGGCCAGCACCCCGAGGCCGGCCTCACCTTCTACCCGATCGACGAGCAGCACCAGCGCCGGGTCGGCTGGAACCGGACCAACCCCCAGACGCACTCCGAAGTCGTCACGTGCGGCGCGGTTTCGGCCAGCCTCTGGGTCATCGACGGCGGGACCATCCTGCGTCGCTAGGCGGCCGGTCGACGTGAGCGTTTCGGAGACGCTGCCACGGTGGTCCTGGCCGCCCGCCCGTCCGTCGAGGACCTCCGCCGGCCCTGGGAGAAACCCGTCGCCGCGGGCCGACTCACACCGGCACGTGTACGGGCGGATCATGGACGTCGAGGTGCTCGACAGGAGGCCTCTGGGGGACGTGCGCGTTCACCGGCCTGATAGCCGGACAGCCCGACAGGGCCCACGGTACTGGTGGGAACGTGGAGCCGGGACCGAGATCCGCCGGTTCACCACGGGTGTAGTCGCCCCGCACGCCGTGCTGCGGCCGAAGGGACGGGGCGCATCGAGCTCCAGCAGCCGGGCGTGCTCCTCCTCGTCCTGACGGCCGGCCGGCTCGCGCACCACCGGGCTGCCCCCGGCCTCGCGCGAAGCCCGTGTCAGTGTGTGAACGTCGGGTCGGTGCCGGTCAATTCGCAGCTTGCCGTCCAGAGGCGTGCCGCGGTCGTGGTGTCGGCCAGGTGGTTCCAGAGGGGTTCGATCCTGGGTGTACCGCGCAGGCCGAATGCTCGGGGGCTCAACATGTGGCCGCCGCGCACGCCCGGGTCGAGTACGGCCCGGACTGCGGGCCATGCGGCAGCGTCCTTGCCCTGGACGACAAGGCCGAGCGGCAGGCGGCTCAGCCGCTGGCCGGTGGTCCGGACGTGGACTGGCGGGCGCGAAGGGGTGAGGGAGTCGAGTGCGCCGCCGGGATGGACGAGAACGCTCAGCGTCGTGCTGGCGGCGGCGCGCAGGCGGCGGTCGAGTTCGAGGGCGAAGAGCATCTGGGCGAGCTTGGACCGCGAATAGGCGCGTTTGGGCTGGTAGTCGTGCGTGCTCTGGAGATCGTCGAGATCCAGGCGTTCGGATTTGGCGGCGAAGCTGCCGGTGGTGACGATCCGGCTCCCCGGGGTCGCCGTGAGCAGTGGGGCCAGGTGGTGGGTCAGCGCGAAGTGCCCCAGGTGGTTGGTCGCGAACATCAGCTCGTGGCCGTCCGCGGTTTCGCGGCGCGGTGGGTGGTCGAGCGCCACCCCGGCGTTGTGGACGATCGCGTCGAGGCGGTCCAGTCCGATCGCCTCCACGGATGTCCTGAGCGAAGCGAGGTCAGCCAGGTCCAGCGGCACGTGCTTCACCTTGGCACCGGGCACGCGCGATCTGATGGACGCGATCGCGTCTTCGGCCCTCGCCCTGTCGCGGCTACCGAGAACGACCGTGGCCCCGGTGCCGGCCAACTGCTCGGCGACGAAGTACCCGATGCCCGCGTTGCCGCCGGTGATGAGGAAGCTCTTTCCCTCGGCGTGAGGCAGCCTTTGGACGTCCCACTGCGGGACCTGGAGTACGGAGGGCATGGCGGGCTCCCGGAAGCTCGGAGTGGTCGGGGACGGGCGGGCCCGCACGCTTACGGTCGGCCTCGCTCGGTTCCCAGGGTCCTCGGGGCCACTCACATCCCACCGACAGGTCGCTGTCCCCGCTGACAGCCGAGCGACATCGCGCGGGCCCGGCGCGGCAACACCAGCGCGTTCCTCACCGACTCAAGGACGAGGATCCGCGCAGTCTCCTCCCGTGGCCGTACACGGCGCCGTCGGACGTCCGGGGGAGTGACGACTGCGACGATCCTTCTGCCTAGCGCGACCAGACCGTGGACGACGACGCCGACCAGGAGCAGCCCGTCCAGGCCGGGCCGGCCGGCGTCGGGACAACGGGTCAGGCCGCATGCGCGATCCACCGAAACCCAGGTCGCCGGCCCGGTCGGCGGAACGCAGCCAGTAGGCCGTCTACCGAGCCGGGCAACTGCTCGGCTCGAACGGCTCGAACGGCGCAGTTTAGGAACGATTGTTCTTGACTGACTGTTCCTCAACTCGGTACGGTCATCCCATGGGACGCCCGAGAGGATTTGACGAGGCCGAAGTGGTCCGGTCGGCGGCGGAGCTGTTCGCCGGCCGAACCTATGACGGCACCTCCATCGATGACCTGGTCGCTCACCTCGGTGTGCACCGCAACAGCCTGTACAAGACGTTCGGCAGTAAGCGCGGGCTCTACCTGGCCGCGTTGCGCTGGTCCCTGGATCATGACCTCGCCCCCTTGATCGGCCGCATCGCCGAAGGCGCCGGCCCTCTGGAGGGGTTGCGCGAGGCCCTTGCCGCACCTGTCACGGGGGCTGGCCTCGACCTGCTCCTGCTGGCCGCCGCCGAACGCGCGCCGGAAGACGCCGAGGTGGCCGACATGGTCGCCGAAGCGTTCGCCGCTCTGGACCGGGCCACCGGTGCCTTGGTCCGGGCGGACGACGACGGCGAAGCGTCCGGGCTGGCCACCGCGCTCACCGCGGCAGTCCTCGGACTGCGCCTGCGGGCCAGGTCCGGCGCGGCGAGCGCGGCCGTCGACCAGGCCGGCGCCGCCCTTGCGCAGCGCCTCGACCAGCACTGAACCATCCACCGCAAAGGAACCGACATGGCCAACGTCAGTATCGACGGCGACAACCTGATCGTGGAGATCGAGGGGCTCGACAAGCTCTGGGCCCTCAAGAGCCGACTGGTCATCCCCCTGGCCAACGTCCGCGGTGCGACCGCCGATCCGGGGATCTCCCGGGAGGCGAAGGGCCTTCGCGCCCCCGGCACCCACTTCCCCGGCGTCATCACCGCCGGCACGTTCCACATCGACGGGGAGCGGGTCTTCTGGGACGTCCACGACGCGACCAAGGCCGTGGTGATCGAGCTGGCGGACGAACGCTACGCCCGCCTGGTCGTCGAGGTCTCCGATCCGCGCGCGACCGTGGCGCTCATCGAGCGTGCCACAGCGGTGAGCTGACCCTGTGCGGCGACGGCCGCCGGGCCGTTGGATCCGGTCCGATCTCCGGCCGGCCCGACGGCCGTCGCCGCCGAACCGGAGGCGTGACCTAGAACGAATCGAGGCCCGCCGGTGCCGTAGTACTTTTCGGCGATGCCCCACAGAGTGTCACCACTCTTCACGGTGTAGGTCACGTGTCTCGCGGGAGCAGGTGTCGGGGTGGGCGTGACGGGCGCCGCGGGAGCCGGGCCGGCGGGCGCCGAGGTCGAATGCGTCGGGTCACGGTCCTGCGCCGCAGCCGAATAACCTGACGCCAGCAGTATGGAGCCGACGGCAAGGCCGCTGACGGTCGCCAGCGCTATTCGGGTGCGCGAGCTCGTTCGGCGAGTCGTCGCGTCGAGGGATGAGTTCCGTCGCATGGTCTGCCTTCCTAGCCGGGTGAGCACGTAAAGTCACCTATCGACGACTTTATGTGACCGCATCGTCTGAGGTGCAACGGCGGTAGGCCGAACGGCTCGGTTCGCACGGGGGTGCGGTGCTGTGGGGTGGGGGTGGCGCCCCGGCGTGTCCCGACCGGGGGCCCGGTCACCACGATCGTCCGCGAACTCGCCGACCGGGTCGTCGACGTCCTCGACCACGTCCGGTCAGGCCAGGTCAGTCCGCGCCCCCGAGCCCGGTGCGGGTCCGGTGAACGGGATTCCGGACGACCGGCTCCCGCCGCCACGGCCGTGGTCCTGGCGGCGATCACCGGGCGGGTGATGGCCGGCCGGCTGGTCAGTGTGCCAGGGTCAGCCCTGCGGAGGCACCGCCACGGCTGAGCACGACCGAGCGGATGTGCTCCAAGGCCCGCGTGTAGTCGGAGCGGTCGGGGTTGCGGCGGACCGCCTCGGTCAGGTCGAGGACCCGGTGCGGCGGGCCGAGGTCGGTCAGCTGCGGGATGAACTCGGCCTTGCTGACGGTCCAGCGCTGTCCCGGCAGGGCCGGCGGGGAGAAGGTGAACCGGGCGATCGAGCTCCAGTTGCCGCGCGGGTCCTCCGCTCCGGAGTAGTTGAACATGTGTCCGGCGAGTTGGTCGCCCATGCCGTAGACCGTCCAAGTGTCGTTGATCTTCTCGTACGCCTGTGGGACGTGGGCGTGGGTGCCGAGGACCAGGTCGACCTCCGGGTGGCCCTCGCTCTGCTCGGTGGCCAGCTCACGGGCGAGCGTCAGCTGCTGAGGGTTCGGCTCGTCCTGCCACTCGGTGCCCCAGTGGACGCTGACCACGACGATGTCCGCACCGGCGGCCCTGGCGGCCCGCGCGTCCGTGAGGATCCGGTCCCGGTCGATGAGGTTGACCGCCCACGGCTGCCCCTTCGGCAGCGCGATGCCGTTGGTGCCGTACGTGTAGGCGAGCTGGGCCACGGTTGCCCCACCGGCCGTGAGCAGCGCGGGCTTGGCCGCCTCGTCCTGGCTGCGTGCGGACCCCGTGTGCTTCAGCCCCACGGCGTCCATGGCGTCGAGCGTTCGACGGATGCCGTCGGGGCCGTCGTCCAGTGTGTGGTTGGAAGCGGTGTCGCAGGCCGTGTAGCCGACGTCCTTGAGGGCCCGTGCGACCTGCGGGGGCGACTTGAACGACGGGTAGCCGGTGAAGGGACCGCCATCGGCGCCGTACACGGTCTCCATGTGGCAGATGGCCAGATCCGCCGCGCTGACGACGGGTTTGACGCCGTCGAGCATCTTGCCGAAGTCGTACCCACTTCCCCCGGCGTCCTCCAGGGCCTGCTGGATGATCTCGGTGTGCGGCAGGACGTCCCCCGTGGCGACCAACGTGAACGCCCGCGGCCCGCTCGGGGAGGCCGCATTCACCTGCGACGAGGGCGACGGTGCGGTCCGCGGCACGGCCGGGGTGCCGCACCCGGCGACGGTCAGGAGCAGCGTCAGGGTTGCGGCGAAGGTCTCCCGGTGAGGCAGGCGGCGCATCATCAGCTCATCTCATGATCGGCGGAGGTGGCAGCACTCCGACTATGCGAGCGCCCATCCGTCCCGACCCGGAGCCCACACCTGGCAGTCGCTCCGATGGGGGTACCCCGCACGCGCGTCAGCGGGCACTCGGGCCTACCTGCCACCAGGCGTGCCCGCGCACACCTGTTCTCCCTTGCCGGGCGAGTGCGTCGCCCCGCATCCCGCCTGGACGTGCCACCGGATCGTCCAAGTACGTCCAGTACGAGGGCGATCCGGTGGCACGTCCAGCCGGGCGGCCGATGCCGCGCGCCGATGCGACGCGCATTGTCAGACGAGCTCTAGCGAGATTTGGTGGACGCTCCCGGGGGCGCGGGGTCGGGACTGATGATGAAGTCCTCAGGCCAGAGCGTGAGCTGAATGTCCTGGCCCGCGGCGTCGATCACGTCGTGCAGGTTGCCGAACTCGCCCCGGTCCAGGAGGAAGAGCGGGTCGTCGCGGTGCACCTTGTCGTCCCGCAGCCAGGCATCGAACCCGTCGAAGTCGGTGGCGCCCGTCGCCAGGTAGGACACGAGCCGCCGGAACAGCTTGGGCCACATCACCAGCTGCTGCAGCGCGTCGAGGTCCGCGACACTGGCTTTGCCGTTCGGGTCGGCCGTCGAGCGGGGCCACAGCCCCACCTGTGCTTTCCGGGCCGCCTGCGAGATCCCTGCCAGGTGGGTGCGCAGCGAGGCGGGCAGGGTCGCGTAGAACGCCGGGTAGGCCAGCCCCTCCGTGAGCAGTGTCGCGTTGGCCGACCGGTCCGTGCGGGCCTCCTCCAGCCGGACGGCAGTGCCGTCCGGCTCGGTGGGGTCGCCGGGAAAGACGAACCCGATCAGTCGCCCGTTGGCGTCGATCCCGTTGGAGAGCACATGACCGCGGATGGTGTCCTGGTCGGCGGACTTGACCTTGTTCGGTTGGTCGTCGAAGAAGGTGACGCCGGTGAAGCCCAGCAGGTCGAGCAACCTGTCGCGGGCGGCGTTCGCGCCGGCCAGCTCCTGGTGGGTCTCGGCGAAGTGGGTCTCCAGCGCGTCGATTGCCTCCAGTCGCACCGAGATCCCTCTGGCGTTGATGTCCGGCGGTGTGCCCGACGGTCGGGGGAGTCCCTCGACCAGGGCGGGCGAGTCCGGCCGGAACTTGACCGTGTCACCGTCCGGCTCGGGGCCCCGGCGCGGCAGGTCGGGATAGCGGATGACGAACAGGCCACGCAACAGCGTGTAACTCATGATGATTCTCCCAACAACGACTAATCGGACCGTAGCCCTCCGGGCTCGAACATGCGCGTCGGGTCATTGCGCCTGGTGGGTGGACACCCGCTTCGTGGTTCTTGTCCCCGAAGGGGAAGCAAGGCGTCGCGTGTCTTCGTGTCGTTCGTGGCATCCGGGTTACGCAAGGGCCTCAATCCTCCGGGTATCCCGGGCGTCCCGGGCAGCAGGAACGAGTACCGGCCGAGCATGTCGACGTGGTGCCGCACGAACGGCGGGAGACGGGCGACGTCCTGGTCGCGTGACGGGACACCCGCCCGATCCGGCCGCGCCGGGCGGCGGGAGCTGCGTCCGCCATCTGCTGGTCATGAAGATGGCGGACGCAGCTCCAGGACGTACTGCCGACCGAGATCGCCGAGCGCAGAGGTTCTGGCTTTTCATCGGACGGGTGTTGCTGTTGTGACTGCGCGGGCCCGGGCGGTCTTCCGGGCCCCGCGGTGTGGTGCGGTGGTCAGGCCTTCGCTGCGGATCCGGTGCTGGACGGGGCGTCGGCCTTGGAGCCCTGGTTCAGCATGCCGCCGAGGGCGCTCAGGTTGTGCCGCTGCCGGTCACGAGCGGTGCCGCCTTGCCGGCGGCGTCGACCGCCTTGCCGTGGATGCGGTGCCCGGCCCTCCGGTGTGTCGGGGGGCCGGGCACGGGTTCAGCTCTCCATGCCGAAGTAGCCGGCGAGGTAGGAGGTGATCTCGGTGGCGTGGGGCAGGAGTTCGGGCAGGTGGGCCGTGAGCGCGTCGCGGGTGGCGACGGCGAGGCTGCCGGTGCTGGTGGCGGCGGGGCGGACGTACGGTTCGAGGCGCTTGATCAGTTCGTAGTTGCTGGCGATGTTCTCGGTGCGCATCGCCTTCTCCAGCGGCGGCGCGGTGGGCGGCGGGACGGGGGCGAGGACGCGGCTGACGTAGGTGACGCGGTGCAGGACGCGCCAGCACGGGGGCTTGGCGGAGTTCTGGCGGCTCTGTCGCAGGGCGGCGGCGTCGGGGGTGTCGCTGCCCGCGAGCCACTGGGGGTCGACCACCTTGTGGTAGAAGTCGTCGAAGTTGGCGCTGTTCTCGCCGAGGTAGAAGGTGAGGAAGCGGTAGGCGTCCACCTTGCCCGGCACCAGGACCGGCTTGCCCGCCGCGTCGTAGACCGGCTTGCCGTCCTTGTCGCGGCGCTGCAGGTCCCCCGACGGCGCGCACTGGACGTCGAGGCCGAACGTGCGGGAGGACTCCTTGCTCTTGGCCCGGGTGATGCTGAAGCCGCCGCCCCTGGAGGCGTCCAGCTGGGATGTCACGGTGAGGGGGCCGACGCCGAAGCTCAGCGCCAGGGAGCCGCTGATCTTCTGGTTGAAGCTGTAGGCGCCGGAGGTGGTCTCGCTGACGGCGTCGGTCGCCGTGACGGTCTCGGCGAAGAAGCCGCCGTGGGCGGTCCACACGTAGGTGTTGACCAGGTCCCGGTGCGAGAACCCGCCGGCGGCGGCGCTGCGCGCGGTGCCGGTGCGGGCGGGCTGCTGCCCGACGGACACGCCCAGCCCGCGCAGCACGGACTGCGCCTGGGCCTGGGCAGGGTCGTCGGCCAGGTTGCGGGCGTCGGCGTCGGTCGAGATGGACTCGTAGAAGGCCTGCAGCCGCTGCTGGTCCCGGGTGACTCGGCGCTTGAGGGCGTAGGCGTCGCGCGGCTTGAAGTAGCTGTACTCGCCGTAGCCGGTGGCGGTGGGGTAGTCGGGGTCGAGCACCTTGCCCTGGTCGTTGAAGCCGACCGCACCGTCCAGGGTGCCCTGCTTGGTGTACCGGGGGTTGATCGGGAAGTGGATGATGTTCCAGTCCGCCGAGATGTCCGGGTTGGGCAGCCTCCGGTAGGCGACCAGGGCGCCGGTGTGCGCCAGGCGCAGCGCGAAGACGTCGGCGGTCTGCGACTGCACGAGGGCCATGCCGGTGTTCGCGGGTACGTAGCGGCGGCCGATGGCGGAGTTGAGCACCTTGGCGGCGTCCTCGGTGTACCCGGCCAGGGCCAGCTTGCTCTTGCGGGCGGTGTTCTTGCCCTGGGTGACCTTGGTCTCCTGGTTCCAGGTGTTGGAGTACTCCAGGTTGCCCGTCGCGGCGAGCTTTGCCTTGAGCTTGATGGCCGGGATCGAGATGCCGAGGCCGAACGGCGCGGTGATCACTTGGGTCTCGCCTTCGAGTTCGGCGCTGAGCGTGAGGCCGAAGGCGGTGTTGCGGCTCTGGGTCTTGCTGGTGGACAGGCTCTGCACCACCTGGTCGGCCTCGTTGAACTCGACCGAGGAGGCGCCGGCGTAGCCGGCGGCCTTGTCGGTGAGGTTCTCCGAGGGCACCGGCGGGGCGCCCTCGATGTAGCCCATCAGCTGGGGGTCGAACTGGGCCTGGCCGACCCACTCGGTGACCAGGTCGCCGACCTTGTAGCCGGTGATCAGGTGCCAGCGGCCGTCGCGGACGAAGCCGTAGCCGCGCTTGAGCACCCCGATCGCCTGGCCACCGGCGTCGAATTGGAGGTCGGCGTACTCGGTGGCGCCGGGGGCGCCGCCGATGGTGTTGTGGAAGGGCGTGCGGACGTCGGCCAGGGCCGAGCGCACCTGGGCGGTGTCGGTGGAGATGGGCGCGGTGGAGAGCAGGATGCGCGGCCGCTGGGGGGAGAAGTCCAGGCTGTTGCCGCGCAGGCCCTCGTCGCGCACGGAGGCGGCCGTGGCGTCGGTGGAGTCGCGGTCGAAGGGCCAGTAGCCGAGCAGGTCCTGCTTGTCGCCGCGCAGGCGGGTGAACAGGTTGTCCAGGAGCTGCTCCCGGGTGCGGACGGTGCGCCAGACCCGCACCTCCTCCAGGGTGCCGGTCAGCAGGTCCGTCGGCTTGCCGCCGGTCAGGCCGGCTCCCAGGGTGAGCTGGGTGTCGCCCCAGGCCGGGCTGTTCTGCGCGGTCACCTGACCCTCGGTGAGCGGCTCGCCGTTGCGGTACAGCCGCAGGGGGCTGGCCTGGGGGTCGACGTCGGGGGTCCAGCTGGCCCCCCGCAGCTTGGCCGGGAAGGAGCCGCCGAGGTCGGTCGTGACGTTCCCGGCGTTCTCGTTGAACGGCCAGCAGGCGAGGAGCCCCTTGTCGCGCGTGGTGACCGGCAGCCCGAGCTGGACGGGCTCCCGCGCGGAGTTCCACAGCCGCACCTCGCACAGGACGCCCTGGAGCCCGCGGCCGATCTCCACCGGGCTGCTGTTGGCCTGCGCTCCGGGGCCGAAGTACATCTGCCGGACGCCGGACGGCACGCCATCGATGTAGAAGCTGATGGCCTGCGGGGGCCGACTGGTCTCGGTCGGCGCGGCGGCGGTTGCGGGCTTGATCCGCTGCCGGACCACCGTCACCCGCTGGAGGATGCCGGGCCGGATCGGGTCGGAGGAGGTGTACCGGACGGCCTTTCCGCCGGCTTCGGCGAAGGCGAGCTCCACCCGGCCGCCGGCCAGGATGCTCAGCTGGTACGGGACGCCGTCCCGGCCTCCGTCGACGACCGTGCCCTTGGCGAGCAGCCCCATGGGCTTGCTCAGCCCGTCGACCTGGACGAAGGCCTCGATGGTGAGGTCCTCCAGGATGTCCAGCGAGCTCTGCGGGGCCACCGACAGACCCTCGCCACCATCCAGGCGCAGCGCCCAGGACTGGTTGAAGGTCGCGGCGAGGTGCGCCCACTCGTTGCACGGGAAGCGCTCCGCCGACTTCATCACCCGGTTGCCGACCCGGGCGACCACCTGGTAGCCCTTGATCGGTGAGGCCGTGCCGTTCGAGCCGCCGTAGGTCCAGTGGCCCAGCAGTCCGGGCTCCAGGCCGGACAGCCGCTGGTAGCGCTGGGCGGCGATCTCCTGCGGGGTGCGGACCCGCCCGAAGACGCGGACCTCGTCGATCTGGCCGTAGAGGTAGGCGCCGGTGAACTGCTGGTGGCCCAGCACCAGCGGGCCGCGGCCGGTGTAGTTCCCCGTGGCGGTCCGGCGGGCGACCTCGACGCCGTCGCGGTAGACGATCTGCTCGCGGGTGGCGTTCTTGTACGCCACAGCCCAGTGGTGCCACTCCAGGTCCGGGTAGGCCTGAGCGGTGGTCAGGTCGTCGCCGTACAGTGCGAAGCCGAAGGTGTTGTCGGGCTCGAAGTACAGGCACAGGGTCTGGTCCACGCCGCCGGCCTGGTTGCCGTGGGTCAGCAGCGGCGCCCTGCCGGTGCTGACCTGGTCGCGCTTGGCCCACAGTTCGAGGGTGAAGTCGCGGTTCGCCAGGTCGAGCGAGTTGGTCAGCTCGACCCGGTCGCCGCCGAGGAACTGCCACACCGGGAGCCCGGCGGCGGCGAGCGCCAGGGAGTAGGCCGCCTGGTCCGTCTTGCCGTGGATGAGCCGGCCTTGTCCGGCCTCGGGGTTGACCCAGGCCTCCAGGCTCAGGTCACCGCTCGGGGTGACCGCCTGCTGCTTGGCGGCCGGCAGCGTCAGGTACTGCTCCTTGCCGTCGAACTGGAAGGCGCGGCCGGGCATCTCGGCCCGCCAGCAGCAGCCCCGGCCGCTGATGGCCGGCTTGGCCGTGCCGTTGCGCACGGACTCGACGCCGCCCGTGGCGAGGGAGACCAGCCGGGATCCTCCCGACAGCAGGACCCCGACCCGGCTCGCCGTCGCGCGGGACCAGTCGTAGCTGACCAGGCTGACCTTGTCGCCGGGCTTGATCGCGGTGCCCGCCGCTGTGAGGGTGAGCGTCTTGGCGCCGCTCGAGGCCTCGGTGTCGGCGGCGTAGTTGGTGCTGCCGATGAGCAGGTGGGCCTTGGCCGGGACGGCGACGGTGGTGGCGGCGGTGAACGCCACGGTGGTGCCCGTGACCTGCGCGACCGTGCCCACCGTCACCGGACGGCCGGGGTTTCCGGCCAGCGCGGCTGCCAGTTGGTCGGCCTTGCGCGGCAACGACTTCCAGGTCTCGGTGTCGGCACCGACCGTGATCGCCAGGTCGCAGCGGTCGGGCGCGTCACCGTTGCTGACCTGGACGGTGGCGCCCGCCAGGGTGACGGCCGGGTCACGGGCGAGGAAGCTGAGCGTGCCGCCGTCCCCGGCCAGGGTCTGGGTGCCCCGGATGACGGAGGTGTCGTAGTAGACGGCGAAGAACTGCTCGTTGACCCCGCGGAAGTACAGCACGACGTTGCCGGTGCCGCTGTCGAGCAGCGCCGGCCGGTCGGTGCCCCTGGCGAATTCGAGCAGGCCGCCGGCGAGGCTCAGCCCGGCGCAGTCCACCGCGAGCAGCGGCATGGCCAGCGTCAGGTCGTCGTCACCCTGCAGGGCGGTCGACAGCGCGGCCAGCTGGGCCCGGGCGGTCTGCAGGTCCGCCTGCCGGGCGGCGAGCGCGAGCTGCAGCTCGGCGATGCGCTGCTGGGCCGTCAGCGCGCCCTGGAGCGCCGTGCGCAGGTCGTCCATCGCCTTCTTGGCTGGCCGGTACTGCACGTCCAGCCCGGACCGCAGGCCCAGGTTCGTCATGACGAACACACCCGAGTCCGCCCGGAGGCATTCGCTCGACTGGACCGGGAGGGCGAAGTCGTACGTGGAGGGCGAGCCGAGCGCGAGCCGGCTCTTGCGGTTGACGAGGCGGACGTACGTCTCGGTGGGGCTCAGCTGCCCCTCGGTGATCAGCTGCCACTGCGTGGCATGGTTGCCCGGTGTGCGGGTGCCGATCTTCGCCACGGCGTTCTCCGCCGTAGAGCCGCCGTCGACGAGCAGATCCATGGTGACGCTGTCAGCGACCACCCAGTAGCAGGGCTTGCCGTCCTGGCTCTCGCCGACGGCCTCCAGCCGCCAGGTCGACCCCGGCTTGGTCTCGGCGAAGGCCGCCACGCCCCCGGTCGGGTTGTTGCGCGAGGCGAACAGCCACTGCCACCGGTACCCGGCCGAGTTCACCCGCTGGTTCTTGAGCCCCAGGGTGTAGTTGTAGGCGGTCGGCAGGTCCTTCTCGGCGAGGTAACGCCGCTCCAGGTCGTCGAACCCCGGCTTCATCTGGTCGTACTGCGCCTGGAGCGCGGCCACCTTGCCGGCGTCACCGGCCAGCTGGGCGATCTTCTGCTGCAGGTCGGCGACCTCCGGCTCCAGCCGCTTGATCACCTGCTGCAGGGCGCTGATCTGCTCCGAGTCGTGCCCCTTCACCGGCCGCTTGAGCACCTGCGGGTCCAGCACGTCCGGCACCTGGGCCAGGCGGCCGTCGCGGGCGACGGCGAAGTCCAGTGTCACCACGGCCGGTTCCTGGCCGTAGGTGGCGGCGAACGCCAGCATCACCCGGGCCTGCCGCTTGGCGGGCTTGGGGTCGGGGCGGTACCCGGCGGTGACGTTCTCCTGCTGGTGGTAGAGCGCGGCCGTCATGCCGGAGGCGACGGTGCGGCCCTTGAGGGTGAAGCTGTCGCGCCGCACCCCGGGGTGGTCACCGACCGGCGCGTCCGAGCCGGCCCACTGCGCGTCGGCCGAGAGCGTGCCGTTCACGGCGTTGTCGGTCTGGTCGTAGGCGGTGGTGCCACTGCCCTCGTCGAACCGGTAGTACGCCACCAGGCCGGGCTCGTTGCCGATCAGGCGGTGGTTCATGTCCTCGGTGAGCTCGGCGGCGGAGCGCACCCGGTTCCAGATCCGCAGCTCGTCCAGGTCGCCGTCGAAGTGGTCGCCCGCGCCGCTCTTGCCGATCAGGGTGTTCGCACCGGTGGTCGGGGTGAACGGCAGGGCGCCGCTGCCGGCCGGCTTGCCGTTGACGTACAGCTGCGCGGTGGTGCCGTCGAAGGTGGCGGCGATGTGGGTGTAGGTGTCGGTGGGGACGATGCCGGTGGAGCTGAGCACGGACGGCGCGCCGTCGTGGGTGAGCGTCACCGCACCGGTGGTGTCAACGGCCAGCTGGTACTCACCGGCGCGGCTCAGCACCGGGCCGTCGTGGGAGCTCGGCTTGACCCAGGCCTCGATCGAGTAGGCACTGCCGCCGAACCGCAGCGCCGCCGCGTCGCCCAGGTCGACGTAGGGGGCGGTGCCGGTCAGCCGCAGCGCCGTCTCCGCGTACCCCTCGGTGCTCACCACCGGCACCAGCTCGCGCTTGGTGAACGGGCAGGTACCCGGGTTGCGCTCGAACACCGCGTCCCGGTAGCTCGGGTCCGGGCTGGTGTAGAAGCGGGTGCCCTGGGTGTTGAACAGGCCGTTGACACCCTGCTCGATGTTGAAGCTGTCCACCCGGCCGGTAACGTCGTTGTGGGCGAACAGCTGCCAGCGCTGCGCGCCACTGACGGCGGTGGGCACCAGGACGGCGGCGAACCTGCCCTTGGTCAGGTTCCGGACGAAGGACAGCTCCTGGGTGGGCTCGTAGAACGGGCGGCCCTCCATGTCCTCGGTGCCCAGGCTGTCCTTGGCCGATTCGGGGAGGGTGGCGTGCCGGCTGCGCTTGTAGCGCACCTCCAGCACCGGCTTGAGCTTGCCGTCCACCAGCAGGTACCGGTCCACCAGCAGGGTGTGGCGCACCAGCGGCACCTTCTTCGCCCCGCTCAGCACTAAGTCGGTCCGGGACGCGTCCCCCGAGCAGCCGCCGCCGGTCAGCTTGTACACCGCGCCCGGGTCCGTCCCGCCGACCGACTGCCGCAGCACCACCACGTACGTGCCGTCCGAGAGCACGTGGAACGGGGCGTCCGCCGTCAGCCGCGCGGTCGTGGACAGGAAGGGGTCGATCTCGCTCGCCGTCGGCCTGGCGAAGGCGGCCGCTTCGGCCCCGCCGCGCGTGACCGTCGGCATCGCCGTCGCACCGACGGCGGCGAACCCCACCTCCGCCAGCTCCCGGGGGAACACCAGCTCCGCCGGGTTGTCGCTCCAGTACGCGGCATCGACGTCGCCCTTGGTCTGCTGACCGGACAGGTCCAGCACCGAGTAGACGATCCGGCGGGGCGCGTCCATCGCGAACGCAACGGTCGTGCCCTGGTGCCGGGCCATGGTCACGTGCCGGTACGACCGGTCTCCGTAGACCTTGAGCAGGGATTCCTGAAGTGCCACTGTTCCCCTCCCACGAGCATGGGCGCCTGCTCCGGACCGTCCCCCGCCCCGGAGCGGCGATGGATGTGCCGCGCACCCCTGACGGGGCGTCAGCAAGTCTGGCAGCGGAGCTTCAGTGGGGAGGTCTTATGAACATACGTTCTTCACAACCGACTTGAACGGTACGGCTGGTGGCCGGAACATCGCGCTCCGGCCGGCGGCAACCCGCTGCGCGCCACGAAAGGGTGACGCAGGTTGTGCCATCGCGCCCGGCCCGGGCAGTTCCCGCAACCGATCCGTCGATGAGGCGCGCGGTACCCGTCTGGCACCGGCATGTGGCCGCGACGGGCGCTGGAAGACTGACGACCCGTCGAAACTCCGGAGTCCCAGGGCGACTTGGTAGGTCGCAGGCTCGCCCGGAGTTTCTTTGTGTCCGTGACGGGCCAGACCGGATCGCACGAATGCCCCGCACCGACAGAACCGTGAAACACCCCTTTTGAGAGGAATCCCCCGTGACCCTCGGCATTCGGCTGCCTCGCGGCCTCACAGCCATGAGCACCGCTCTGCTCGTAGCCGGCGCCGTCGTCCCTCTGACGGCGTCCAGCGCAGCGGCTGTCTCCCCCATCTGCCTCAGCGGCAACCTCCAGTACGACTACCAGTCGGCCGAAGCAGGCCGCGACAAGCCCACCCTGACCAAGCCGGTCCGCAACGCGAACGTCCAGCTGTGGGGACGGGAGAAGTCCACCGACGCCCCGCGCCAGCTCACCGCCGACTTCCAGTACACGGCCGTGGCCGACGGCGGCTTCAACCTCTGCTACACCCCCACCACCACGGCGGTGATGACCAGCATGTGGGTACGGTTCAATGCCGAGAGCACGAAGCTGTGGAAGGTCAGCGGCGACAACGGCGCCGTATACACGTTCGACTCGCCGGTCAAGGCGAACCTTGCCGCCAGTGCCGACCTGGGCACCCTCAAGGTGTCGAACTCCCGGGGCTGGCACGCCTTCGACATCGTCAACCACCTGTGGTGGGCGCGCCACAACCCGATCAGCGACTGCTGGTCCACCAACGAGGCGAACAACAACACCTGCACCGAACTCAACATCCGGTGGACCGCCAATTCGGCCGACGGCCCGTGGTACGAGCTGGCCACCAACACGGTCCACCTGGCAGCCACCGACCCGGACTCCGAGCACACCGTGCTCCACGAGGCCGGTCACTTCTTCCAGCACCGGTTGTACAACGGGCAGTTCCCCGCGGTGGACGGTTGCGATGCGCACAGCGTCAACCAGGTGAGCTCCGCCAGTTGCTCCTGGACCGAGGCCTTCGCCGACTCCGTGGCCGCGTACCTCCTGCAGGACTACCGCTACGTGTGGGCCGACGGCGGCAGCCAGACCTTCACGTACACCACCGGTTGGCACACGGGGGACCAGGTCCAGGGCAATGTGGACGGCGCGCTGCTCGACCTGTGGAACAACCTCGACGGCGGCTGGGACAGGACCATCGACGTGATGACCGCTCGCCGGCCCGGCACCTTCGCCGACTACTTCAAGACCGGGCGACCCACCGCCAACCCCGCACTCTCCACCACCGGAAACGCGCTCAGCACCCTGGTCGCCCACACCATCAACTACGGCCCCACGATCGTGGGCGACGGCCGCACCCACGCCCTCACCAACGGCGGCGGCCTCGCCATGGAACGCGCCGACCAGTGCGGCACCACCGCCAGCTCCCAGGCCGTCCTCGCCGCCTACGACCCCGCTCGCGCCAAGCAGAAGTGGACGCTGCGGTCCACCCCGGACGGCACCGTGAAGCTCATCGACGGCTGCCCGGACGCCTACGTGCTGACCGCACCCGACAACGCCGGTGCCCAGGCGACCCTGCGGGCCGCCAACTCCTCCAACGCCGGGCAGTACTGGAAGGTCACCCAGAACGGCAGCGGTGCCTACACGATCACCAACCCCGCAAGCGGATACACCCTCGACAGCATTTCCATCGCGCCCGGCGCCGCCGTCACCGGCAAGGCCGCCAGCAACGCCAACAGCCAGAACTGGGCCGCCCTCAACTGACCGGTCCGGCGATCCGCCGGACCAGTGGGGCCGACTACCGATCGGTCCGCCTGACGCCCGGAGTCACCAGCGAAGCCTTCATCGTGCCTGCCCAGAGCCCACTGTCCGCCGACGTGGTCCACATGGCTTGGCTCCAGCTCTGACCGGGTCGGCGAAGGACTCCGATCCCTGCGCCCGGCGCCGGCCAACAGGCTCGACGCCGGGCGCGGCTTCCCCGCCGGTGGAGAGAACATCCCGCCCGTGGACCGCTTCGGCCGCCGTATCGCCGCACGCGGCGATCGGCAGGCTTCCGCCGTTCCCGGGCCACACTCATAGCGTGACGCGTCCTTGCGCCTCGTGGACGGGGCGTCAGCTCAACGCTGAGCCGCACCGATCCGCCGGGCCGAATGAGCCGCACACTCCTCGAACAACGCGGCCCCCAGCAGCAGGTAGACCACCACCCGCGCGGGCAGCTTCCGCCGCCGCAGCTGAACCGCCCCGCACTCGGCGAGGACGTCGTCGACCATCTCGAAGGGCACGATCTGGGTCAACTCGCCCAGATGACCAGGGGCGAAGACACCTTCGGCCACCGCGATCTCACGACTGATGACACACTGACCGGACAGCGGAGCTCCCGTGGTGAACGACTCGTCTTGGAGGACGACGTCGTCTTATCGGGACTCCGCTCCCCATGCGGGCGTCCACCAGAACCAGCTGCGTGGTCATGGCCAACCGAACGGCCAAGCGCTCAGTTCATCGGCTTGTCTGGCCGAGCCCTCTTGTCAGGTCCGATCAACCTTCCACTCTCGGGCGAGCATCGCGTAGACGTACTCGCTACCCCAGCGCTCGTCGTCGAGATCGTTCTCGACAAGGTGCGCCTCCCGGCGCATGGCGAGGCGCTCACAGACCCGCACCGACCCGGTGTTGAGCACGTCGAGGCGGGCGAAGAGCCGGTGAGCGCCCAGCTCGGCAAAGGCCAGCGCGGCGATCGCACGCGCTGCCTCGGTGGCGTAACCCCGACCGCCGTACACAGGGTTGAAGATCCAGCCGATCTCTACCTGGCGCGCCCGCGCGCTCGCGAGCTTCAGGACAACCTCGCCGACGACCTTGGCCTCACCGACCGGGCAGACGGCGACCACCAGGTCGTCACCATCCTTGGCCCACGCCGTGCCGGCCGCACGCCGCGTCAGGCTCTGCACGCACTGTTCACGAGTGAGCGGCGGCCGGTAGAGGTAGCGAGCGACTTCGGAGAGGCTCTGATACGCGTACAAGTCATCGAGGTCGTCCGGCGTGAACAGACGCAACAGGAGCCGTTCAGTACTGAACGGCAGCAAAGGCGTGGTCATCGATCTGGTGTTCCCTCCCCGAGAGCTGCCCGTCAGCCTAACTGATCCGACCGCGGTGCCCTCAACACGAACAACGTCGTTCCACCGGGCCCACTACTCAGCGCGGTGGTGGTGGCGGCGCGCTGCAGGTGGGCGATCACGGCGGTCCCTCTCTACGGGCGTCGGCTCCCGACGGGCTGACAGAGAGGATCCGGAGCTCTGGCGGTTTGGCCCGGCCGGAGACGAGTGGTAGGCACAGGGCGGCTGGAACTGGAGAAGGCCGCGCCGGTGCCAGCGTAGAAGTGCCGTGGCTGCGGCTCTGTCAACCGTTGGGCCGCCGCGACGGGAGTCACGCCCTCCGTGAATGCCATGTCACCTTTCACTTTCGGTGAAGCGGCCCACCCGGGCCGGGACCTCGGGAAGGATGTGGTGCGCACGGGGCGTGACCGTGGGCGGGGATGCCGAAGAGGTGACGGGGATGAGCACGTTCGAGGCGTTGGAGACCGGGGACCCCGAGCGGGTGGGGCGGTACCGGATCGTGGCGCGGCTGGGTGCGGGCGGGATGGGGCGGGTCTATCTGGGGCGAACGCCCGGGGGCCGGTTGGTGGCGTTGAAGGTGGTGCGTCCAGAGCTGGCCGAGGACCGTGAGTTCCGGCGCCGCTTCGCCCGTGAGGTGGCTGCCGCCCGTCGCGTGAACGGTGTCTTCACCGCCGGGGTCGTCGATGCCGATCCGGAGGGGCGGCCGGCCTGGTTGGCCACGGCGTACGTTCCCGGAGTGGACCTCGGTGCCGCGGTGGCCCGGCGCGGGCCGTGGCCCGAGGACTCGGTACTGGCACTGGGAGCGGCCCTGGCCGAAGCCTTGGAGGCGATCCACGGCGTCGGCGTCGTCCACCGGGACCTGAAGCCGTCGAACGTACTGCTCGCCCCGGACGGCCCTCGGGTGATCGATTTCGGGATCTCGGCGGCAACCGAGGCCAGTGCGCTCACCCGGACCGGCACAGTGGTGGGGACGCCCGGGTTCATGTCCCCGGAACAGTTGACCGGAGGGCGGATCACGGCAGCCGGCGACGTCTTCTCGCTAGGGGCGGTGCTGGCGTTCACGGCCACCGGATCGGGCCCGTTCGGCGTCGGTTCGGCTCACGCCCTGAGCTTCCGCATCGTGTATCAGGAACCCGACCTCCAGGGGCTCCCCCCGCGGCTGCGGGCCGTGGTCGCGCGGTGCCTGGCCAAGGAGCCGGGCCGGCGACCGACGGTGGCCGAGCTGTTGGCGGAGCTCTCCGGGGTCGGCGCGCCCACCGCGACCGTGCCGGCGACCGAGATCGGGTGGATGCCCGATACGGTCGCGGATCTCGTGATGGAGCACACGGTCGCGCAGCCGCCGTCGACCCCACCACCCGCCCCGCACCCCCCGATCGGCGGCGGGCACCAGCCGTCCGAGCCGCTGGTCCTTACGCTGCCCCAGGGAGCCCCGACCTCCACCCGCGACCAGGACGGATCCGTCACGCGCCCGGCCGGGGTGTCGCGTCGCCGGCTGCTGGTGGGCCTTGGTGGCACCGGGATCGCGGCAGGCGGCAGCTACCTAGGCTGGCGGCTCACGCATCCGCCCGCCGCCCCGGGATCCTCCGGGCGTCCCGGCCGGTTGCTGTGGAGCCTCCCCCTCCCGGCCTCAACCTTCTCGGCGCCGACCGTCGCCGCCGGCACCTTGTACGGCACCGGCACCGACCCCGACCGGGGCGAGGGCGCAATCCTGTACGCGGTGGACACCGCCACCCGCCGTCAGCTGTGGAAGACGCCCCCCGTCGGAAAGTACCTCTCGCCGCCGGTCGTGGTCGACAAGGTGGCGTTCGTCAGCAGTGACGAGGGTGCTTCGGGAGGAGCCGTCTACGCGGTGGACACCGCCACCGGCGAGCAACGGTGGAGACACGCCCTGGACCGGGCGTCGATGGCACAACCCGCCGTCGCCGACGGACACGTCTTCGTTGCCAGCGCCAGGAGCGTGAGCAGCGACCTCAACGCCCCGCACCTGTTCGCACTTGACATGCAGTCGGGTGAAGAATCCTGGCGATTCCCGCTCGACGGCTCCGTGGGCACCGCTCCGATGATTCTCGACGGCACGGTATACGTTCGCACCGACCTCGACACCCTCTACGCGGTCGACGTGAAGTCCGGCAAGCAGCGGTGGAGCCTCCAGAATGTGACCGCCGCCGTCCCGTCGTCGGCCGCTTCCCCCAGCGGTGTCTACGCTCTTTCTCGCGATGGCCTGTACTTCGTGGAGGCCTCGACCGGCCGGCCCCAGCGGAAGTCACCCACCGGCAGCGACGGCACGAGTCGGTCGATCGCCCTGGCCGACGGGCTCCTGTACTTCCCCGTGTCGGCCTACAGTGGCTTCGGCAGCATCCTGCTCGCACTGGACGTCGAGTCCGGCGAGCTGCGATGGCGACGAGAGACGACCCGCGCGGTCGAGTCGTCCTTGGCCGTGGCCGACAGAACCATCTACTTCTCCAGCGGACAACGCGGCAGCACCGCCACCCTGCACGCGGTGGATGCCATAGCCGGAGGGCAGCTGTGGACGGCCACGCTCGGCGGCACAGAACCCTCGGCGCCGACCGTGGCCGACGGACGGGTGTACGTCGTCGGCGGCAACAGCCTTGGCGGAGTATCTCTCTACGCGGTGGCGACGTAACGGCACGGCCGCGTGAGCCGCTTGCCGTCGATCCCGCCGGGACTCGGCACGTGATCGGCGCGCGGATCACCCGCGTGCCGATCGCATTCGAGGCCTGATCAGTCCGGACCGGATTCGCGCCGTGTTCGCCGTGGAGGTCACGTGCAGAAGCACCTCGACGGGCGGCGATGGCAAGCACTGCTGTTGGCGACGTGAACGATCTGACTGTTGGCCCGACCAGGTGAGCAGAGCACCGGGCGCTCACACGAAGGGGTTTTCGGTCGGCCGGTCCGAGTCCACGGCGGCCTCCAGCAGCTCTTCCAGGTCGCCGGGTTCGGAGGAGCGCTGGTCGATCCACCAGCCCGCACGGGTGACGGTGTGGGCCGACCGACCGGGCCGACGCCACCTTCTACACCCAGTAAGCCGCGCCCGCGCCCCGCGACCCCTCGGGCAGCTCCGACCCCACGGCCGGAGCTGCCCGCACGAACCGACACCTCTGCCACACCGCTCGCGTGGCAATGGCACTTCGGCCTTCCCCGCGGCGGGCGCCAGGACGCCGGCGTAGCGTTCCGGGTCCGGCCGACGCCCCGCTGCGGGCGCGGACGGTGTGCGAGGCGATGGACGTGGAGATCGCAGTCGGCAACATCAACAACGTCCGCCTGAAGCGCAAGCGGCTCGCCGAGCGGGAATCCTGGCCGAGACCGAGCAGGGGCTGTGCACCCTGCCACGGCCGCAACCCCCAGCAAGTCCGCGAGCAGCCCGCTCAGCCCAACCGAAAGCCCGGCCGAGCAGCGCCTTGCGTCCCGCCGTCCAGTCGGGTCACGTCCGGGAATGCGTCGCCCTTGCCGCGAGGTTGACCAGGCAGACAACCTCCAACGGTGACAGGGGAACGGCAAGGTGACGCAGGTGAGGGAGCTCTACCTGAGTGTGGCGGACACGGCGGCGAAGCTGTTGGCCGCTCCGGAAGTGGCGGACGGCTGGCACCAGAGCTCTGCGCTGGCGAAGCTCAGCGTCCAGGGTCTGGCGGGTCACCTGGCCGGGCAGGTCTTCTTCATTCGCACGGTGCTCGCAGAGCCAGTACCTACCGAGCCCGCCATCTCGATCCACGAGTACTACGCGCGAGTCAGCTGGATCGGCTCGGATCTCGACACCCCGTTCAATCAGGCCATCCGGTCCGGCGGAGAGGAAGAGGCAGCCGAGGGCCCGGCCGCGCTGGCCGCGCGAGTCGCCGCATGCGTCCAGGAACTGCGCGGCATCCTGCCCGCCGGCCCGGATCGCCTGGTTCGCCGCCCCACCTGGGGACCGTGGTCGATCAGCCTCGACGACTTCATCACCAGCCGGCTCCTGGAACTCGTTGTCCACTCCGACGACCTTGCGCACAGCGTTGGGCTGCCGACCCCTGAGTTCCCGGCCCCTGCCGTCGAAACCGTCGTGGACTTGCTGTCCCGGATCGCCTTGCGGCGGCATGGCGCGACCAATGTGCTGCGGGCGCTGAGCCGCAGCGAACGTGCACCTGTTTCCATCTCGGCGCTCTAGCGCAAGCGCAGGAGCCCTCAAAAGCTCACGCGCCGAACCTCGCCGACGCCCGTCCCCCCAGTCGCGAGCGCCAGCCCTTCCGAGCTGACGCCGGGGCCGGTCCGAAACTCCTTGGACGGCGCGGGGACCGGCCTGCTGAAATGAGAGACGGCCGCTGTTGGAGCCGAAGGGATGCGGCGATGACCGATATCAGGCTGCACCTGTCGGTGCGCGGCCTCACCGACGCGGACCTGCCGTCCTGCGGCTGGGCCGGCTCCCCCAAGCACGTGCGCGAGCTCGTCCACCAGATCCGCCGCGCCGAGGCGGGCGAGATCGACTACCTGGCGGTGTGCACGCCGGTCGGGCTCCCGGTGGCGGTCGGCGGCATCGACTACACGGTCAAGCCCGGCGCCGGCACGCTGTGGCAACTCAGCGTCCACCCGGCCCTGCAGTCCTGCGGGATCGGCACACTGCTGATCCGCTCCGCCGAGCAGCGGATCGGCGCCCGCGGCCTGACCCGCGCCGAACTCGGCGTCGAGGAGAGCAACCCGCGCGCCCGCGCCCTCTATGAACGCCTGGGCTACCGGGCCTTCAGCCGCGAGCTCGACTCCTGGGACGTGGAGGCCGAAGACGGCTCGCTCCAGCGGTACGAGACGATGTGCACGCTGATGCGCAAGGACCTGGCGTGACGATGGACTTCGCGGCGTTCGTCGCCGATGCGACAGCCGATCCGGCCGTCGTCGGGCTCGTCCTCAAGGGCTCCCAGGCCCACGAAGGCATGACCACCCGTCACTCCGACCACGACCTCTACGTCATCCTCGCCGACGACGCGGCGAGCGAGCTGGCCGCGCTCGACGGCTACCGCTCCGCGCAGCTAGACCTGGTCGTCACCACCCTCGAACGGTTCCGCCGACCCGCCGACTGGGAGCGGTACGCCATCGCCCGCTCCCGGGTGCTGGTCGACCGCCGCGACGGGGAGGTCACCCGGATCGTCGCCGCCATGGGACGGCTCGGCGCAGAGGAGGCCTTCCAGTCCGGCGCCGCCCTGCTGGACGCCTACGCCAACTCGCTCTACCGCTCGGTCAAGAACCACCGCGATGGCAACCCGCTCGCGGGCCACCTCGACGCGGCCGCCAGTGTCGGATTCCTACTCGACCTGCTCTTCGCCCTGAACCGCCGACCGCGCCCCTACAACAAGTACCTGGCCTGGGAGCTGGACCGGTTCCCGCTGCCCGGCTGGGAGAGCGCCGCGTTGCTGGACACCGTCGCCCGGATCACCGCGACCGGCGACGTGGCACTGCAGCAGCGGCTCTTCGCCCGGGTCGAGGCCGCTGCCCGGGCCGCCGACCACGCGGCGGTGCTGGACGCCTGGGGCGAGGACCTACTACTGATGCGGCCCCACCCGGCCACTCCGGCCCACCAGCCCTCCTGACCCGGGCCAACAGTCGAATCGGGCAAATCGGCTCGGAACGTCCTCTGGTAGCCCGCCGACAGGTGCCTGCCGGGCCCGAGCCGCACACTCACGGGCCATCGCGGAGCGCCCCACCGAGGCCCACCAGGAGGCCGGCGGCGCCGTGCTTCCGGTCGAGGTCGTCGGCGGATCGTCGCCCGTGTGTCCGTGCCCGCCACGACGTCCCGGCCGCCGAACTGGAGATGGGCCGAAGCCTAGCACCGCTTCCCCATGCTGATGTCAGCCCCCGGCATCGAAGACGAGCGCTCCGGTGCCGAGCTGGGCGGCGCGCTGCTGGGTGAGGCTGCGGCCGCTGTGTCACCAGGTCACGATGACGTAGCCGTCGCCGCCTCGGGAGCCGGCGGTTGCGGGGGTACCGGGGCTTCCGTCGTTCTTGCCCCCGGTGCCGTCGTTGCCTTGGCCGCCGGTTCCGCCTCGTTCGCCGACCGCGACGCCCTCGGGCAGGGCGGCGCTGACGGCGGTGGGCAGATCCTGGGTGGGGGCGGCGCCGCCTGTTCCGGCGGAACCGGCTGTGCTGCCGGTGCCACCGGGGGCGTTGAGGCCCTGGGTGTTGGCCCTGCCGCTCCCGCCTCTGTCGCCGTGCCGACCGGCCGTGCCGTTCGCGCCGCTGTGGCCGGGGTTGGCGAGGGACTCGGCGGCTGCCCGACCCGACGCCGCTACCTGCCCGGAGGACGCACCCACGGAGCGAACCGCTGGGCAGGCGTTAATCAGGGTGCTGACACCTGGGGCACAGCTCGTGGCGGCCCTCGGGGGTGATCACGGTGCCCCAGCTGCGGCATTCTTCGCAGCCGCGGGCCCGGTCGATGTTCGCGCGGATGGTAGGAGCATGGGGGTGGGCTCCATGTGTCATGGGTGATTTTCCTCTGTAGAGCACTATCACTTACGCCCAGCTTGCCATGGTTCGGATAGGTATGCGGCATGGGTCGCTGGCACTCGTGATCTGCCCGGGCGGCACGACACAGGTCCACGGCAAGCGCAGGGTTCGGCCGGACGCGGTGCTCCAGGCGCCGGAGACCGGGGTGCCGGTGCTGATGGTGGAGGTCGACCGTTCCACCATGGGCCCTGCCCGGGTGGCGGCGAAGTTCACCGCCTACCCGCGAGGTGTTTCGCGTGAAGGTCCGGGCCAACGATCCGGCCCTCGGCGAGGAGCCAGCCGACCGAACGGTGCTCTGGTGGCGCCGGGCCTACCTGGGGCGCACTCCGCGCCGGGTACCTGCCGGTTGCCCTGGGCCGGCACCGCCACGTCACCCTCGTCACCGCCGCCCACCTCTTCGTGACCGCAGCCATGCTGCGCACTCGTCCCGTGGGCATCGACCCTCGGCTCCGGCCAGGTGATCGGCGAGCCCTGGAACCCGCTGGAACCCGGTCAGCCAACCCTGGCCCGGTGCGGGGTGCCGTACGCGGCCCAGGCGTCCAGCAGCGGGGGGACCACCGTCCGGCGCCGCCCGGAACCGGCGCGCAGCAGGGCCGATCGCACGTCGGCGGGCGAGGCGGCCGGGAACGCGGACCGCAGCAGGGCGACTGTGCCGGCCACGAACGGGGCGGCCGCGCTGGTGCCGGTGAGCGCCAGCGGGCGGCCGTCGGTACCGAGGCCGACGACCGCCTCGCCGGGCGCGCCGATGCCGCGACCGCCGATCGATCCGCCCAGGTTGGACAGGTCCATCGGCCGCCCCCGCCGGTCGTACGCGCCCACGGGGACGGTCCACGGGTGGCGGGTGAGGACGGACGAGGCGACCGCGCCCTGGTTCCCGGCGGCGACGACCGTGATCACGCCGCGGTTGGCCGCGTGGTCGAGCGCCCACTCCAGCTCGCGGTGCCCGGCGCTGGAGGGGCGTTCCGGTGCGACGCTCAGGTTCAGCACCCGGGCGCCCGCGTCCACGGTCTCCACGATGGCGTCGGCGAGGTCCTCCGGCCACGCGGCCGCCGTGAGCCGCACGCTGCCCCCGTCGGAGGATCGGCCGACCCCGAAGACGGGGCGCAGCAGGAACGTGCAGCCCGGGCAGATGCCGGGCGGGTCCGACATCCGGTGGGCGCCGAGCAGACCGGCGACGAAGGTGCCGTGACGGCAGGAGACGGGGTCGGCGGAACGGCCGCAGCCGACCCGGTGGTCCCCGCCGCCGGCCCCGACGCCGCCGGGCAGCAGGCGCAGGCGCCCGCCGGCCAGCCCCGGGTGGTCGAGGGCGACGGGGCCGTCGACCACCCCGACGGCGACCTCGGGCCGGCCGGCGCCTCGCGCCATCAGGGGCGAGAGCCCGACCTGGTCCAGCGGTGCCGTCATCGCATCGTCCTCCGTGTCGTAGGTCGTCGGCTGGGGGGCGTCACCAGACGTTCAGGCACGGCGGTTGGCGAACGGATCGTCGACGTCGGAGTCGCAGTCCATCTTGCAGCGCTTCATGCATTGCTCGCACCTGGCGCTCTCCGGGCCGCCACGGCAGGCGGAATTGCAGATCACCGGGCACTCGACCAGTCTGCAGAACCCGTCCTGCAGGGTGATGATCTGCCGGTATCCGGCGGAGCCGCCGCCGGATGTCGTCCGGTAGTGCCCGTTCGTCCGGTAGACCGCCGAGTCGGCGGTGAAGCCCGGGACGCTCATCTCTCACACCTCCTTCGTTCCGCGCCGGACTGGCGCGGGTCAACGGTCGTAGTAGGCACAGAGCTTGTTGACCAGGAAGGGGAAGGGCTCGGTCACGTCCACCCGGACGAAGAACTTCTCGCTCACGTCCGTCCGGCGGTCCGTGTAGCAGAACACGACGTCCGTGATCCGGCGGGCGCCGCTCAGCCGGGACTCGTGGAAGCTCACCCCGCTCAGGGAGGATTCGGCGGCGAAGGCCTCCACGGTCTTCTCGTAGATCCGCGGGTAGCGGACGGCGAGGTAGTTGATGGCACGGTGCTCGTCGGTGTCGCCCGCGTTGTCGGCCAACTGCATGACGCGGTGTAGCAGTTCGTGGGAGGAGGCCTCGAACCGCTCGTCGCTCATCCCCTGGGGCTTGCCGATCGCGGCAATGAGTTCGTCGCTCGTGAAGGAGTAGATCTGCTCGAAGCTCACGAGCGGGATCGTCAGCCCGTTACAGAGCGAGGGTGGCGCGAGCGGACCGCGGTGTCCGATGACCACGTCCAGGTCGGTGCCCTTGGGCTCCGGGCGGACGGCCTCGACCAGCCGGTCGAACTCCACGGGGTCCCGTGGCCGGAGGATGTAGGTCTCCATCCCCTGCACGCACAGCGCGTAGCACAACTGCCGTGCGAGGTAACGATTCTCGGGCTGCGTGATCACCGCGTGGACGGCCTGACGGTCCGTCAGGTCCGCGCTCTCGGACCGGGCCACCGCCTGGGCGACCTCCTTCTCGACCGCCAGGCTCGGGAACCGGAAGTCGACCTGGCCGAGCACGTACACGTAGTGGTTGGCGCGCTCGGTTGCGCCGCCCTGCTCGGCGAACGCGGCGGTGTCGCAGCCGCAGTCCGCCGTGGCGCCGGTGCCGCCGGAGGCCGAGGTGGCGGCAGCGGGGGTGGCCGCGGAGGCGGCCGGTTCGAGGGCCGGTCCCAAGCGCTCGGGCTCGGTCGGCGGCCGGTCGTCCTCCGGGGGCTGCGGCCGGGCCTGGAACTCCTGGTCGGTCGGGTGGTCCATGGATGACTCCTCAAGCCTTGCGTGCCGTGTGCGCCTTGCGTGCCGTGCGGGCGGGACGCGTCACGCCGGGTCGTCACGCCGAGTGTTCGCGGCCGGTGGTCACGATGGGTGACCGTGTCCCCTCGACAGCACCAGCCGGCGGTTGAGCGCGGCCGCTCGCCGTTCGCAGCCGCCGCAGGGCCTCCTGATCCCCATCGTGCTCGTCACGCGCTTGACGGCGTCCCCGAGGCCGATGTCCTCGTCCGTGACGAAGCCGGGGACGCGGACCCGGCGCGGGGGACGCTCACCGTCAGCACGGCGGGCGCCGTCCCGCTTCTCACTCTCGGTCATCCTCCTCACCCCTCGGGTGGCGGAGGTCGTAGGCCGCGACCCTCCGCCCGGGACGCCATGGGAACGGACAGTGATGAACAGCCATGGAGTATGGGCACGAGGATCCTCACGCTCGCGCCGTCACCGCGGACGCCCTGCACACCCAGCGTGGCCACGCACGTTTCCTGGTGGAGGAGAAGAAGGCCCACTACCTGCTGGGGGTCAAGGCCAACCAGCCCGGACTCCACCGCCGCCTGCGGTCACTACCGTGGAAGGACGTCACCGCGGGCCGCTGCGACCGCGAGATCGGCGACGGCCGCAGGGAGACCCGAGCGACCAGAGCCCTCACCGTCACCGAACTCGACCTGGACTTCCCCCACGCGGTCCAGGCCGTGCGCATCGTGCGTCACCGCACCGACCCCGCAAGCGGCAACTGTAGCCACCAGGCGATCTACTGGAACAGTCCGGGCGAGGCCGTGCTCGGCGAGCGTGTTGCCGGGGAACTGGGTCTGAGGGCGGGTCAGGACGTCCTGGTTCGGTTCGCCGACGGCCTCAGCGTCACCCTGCACGTCGGGGCGGTCCTGGCCGACGACCCGGACCGCGGTGACTTTGTCGTCTCCCGCGACCTGGTCCGCGCCCACGACCCGGCCGCGCTCACCAACGACATCTTCGTTCCCGGTGACGACAGGGCCACCGACGCGGTCCCCGCACCGCCGTGCACGACGTCACCGAGTACGCCCTGGCCGACTACAACACCGATGCCAGGCTCACCGACAGCCTCGCCGACCTGCTCATTGTGATCGCCGTCGGCTACAGCGTCATCGCCGTCGCCAACAGCATCGCCATGGCCGCCCACGGTCGGCGCCGCGACTTCGCGGTGATGAGGTCCGCCGCACCGTCTGCCAACTGCTCCTCTTCTCGGTCGGCGAGACCGCCCTGGTCGTCGCCGTCGGTGCCGTTCTCGGTGTCGCGGTGACGCTGCCCCCGCTGGCGGGCATGGCCGCCGGCCTCGCCCAGGCCACCTCCTCCGACGTGGGCCTGCATCTCGACACCGGCGCCGTCGTGAGCTCCATCGTCGGCACCCTGCTGGCAGCAGTCGCGGCGGGGATCGCGGTCACCTCGAAGACGCTGCGGAGGCGGACGGCATAGGACACGACGCACGCCCGCGAGCCACGCGGATCACGGCGGTCCCGAGGAGATCTCCTCGGGACCGCCGCCAGTTGGGCGCTTGTGGCTGAGCCACGTCCGCGGCGCCGCCCTTGTCGTCCCGTTGACGGCCGCGAGCGTCCGGGACGCCGCCGCGGGCTCGGGCCCCGGGTCGTACCCACTTCTTTGTGTGTACTGGGCAGGGCGGTGAGCGGCGGGCAGTCTTGATCCCGGAGGGGGCGGAGGGAGATGACGAAAGGTCAGAGTGCTGGCGGCTCCGCCGGTTCGGCCGCCATCCGGTCGAGGCGTTCGTGGCCCCAGTCGGAGACGGGGCCCAGCGCCTCGGAGAGGCGGAGCCCGAAGTCGGTCAGGGAGTAGACGGTCTTCAGTGGGAGGACGTCGTGCACCTCACGGTGCACCAGGCCGTCGGACTCCATCTCTCGCAGCGCCTGGGTGAGGACCTTCTCGCTCAGATCCGGCAGCCGTCGGCGGAGTTCGGCGGGCCGGTGCGGGCCGGCCTCCAACAGCCAGAGCAGCGACGTCTTCCACTTGCCGTCGATCACGGAGATCGCGGCCGTCACACCGCACACGTTCGGGTCCACGGCCCGGCTGCGCGTCATCTTCGCCCCCTCGTTCTCGATGTCCACCACCATGTCTACAGGAGCTGAAGTATGTCCACCAACCACGTGCAGTCCGCCGTCACCGTGCTCGGCCTCGGGCCGATGGGCCGTGCCCTGGCCGCCACCTTCGTCGGGGCCGGGGTGCGCACCACGGTCTGGAACCGGACCCCCGGCCGGGACTCCGAGCTGGTCGCCAAGGGAGCGGTGAGCGCCGCGACCGCCGAAGAGGCGGTGGCGGCAGCCGAGTTGGTCATCGTCTGCGTGGTGAACTACGACGCCTCCGACGCCGTGCTGCGCCGCGAGGAGGTCGCCGCCGCGCTCAAGGACCGCACGGTCGTCAACCTGACGGCCGACTCGCCGGAACGTGCCAGGAACACGGCCGCCTGGGCGGCGGAGCACGGCGTCGAGTACCTGGACGGCGCCATCATGACCCCGGCCCCGAGCATCGGTACGCCGGAGGCGGTGTTCATCCACAGCGGCCCGGTCGACCTGTACCGGCGGCACCAGCCGGTGTTGGCGGCCCTCGGTGGCACCCACACCCACCTCGGCGAGGAGATCGGCCGGGCGGCCGGGTTCGACATCGCCCTGCTGGACATCTTCTGGACGGCGATGGCCGGGTACGTGCACGCACTGGCGCTGGCCAAGGCGGAGGGGATCAGCGGGCGGGAGCTGGCGCCGTTCGCCCAGGGCATCGGCGCGATCCTCCCCCCGCTGTTCGCCGAGTTCGCCGCAGACTTCGACAGCGCCAGCTACTCGGGCGCGATCAACCCGCTCACCTCCGGAGTCTCCACGATGGCTCACGTCGTACACGCCGCCGAGTCGCACGGCATCGACTCCGGCGTGATGCGTGCGGCCGAGGGACTGGTCCGCCGGACCATCGCGCTCGGCCACGGCGAGGACGGCGTGAGCCGCCTCGCCGAGGTGCTCGGCCGACACTGAACTTCCCCGGGGTCAGCGGCAGTTCAGGCGACTGCGTCCAAGTCGCCCGGCTGGGCGGCCAGGTCCACGGCGAAAGACCGGAAGAGCACCGGGTGGGGGTTTGCGCGGTGCTGATCCACGACGGCCGCGCCCGTCTGATCCGGCGCCAGCGCTCGGCCGGCCTCCAGCACTCGCTGCCCGGAGGCCTGGTCGAGGACGGCGAGGATCCGCTCGGCGCGCTGCGCCGGGAGCTGCTCGAGGAGCTCGGCCTGGACCTGGCGGCGCTGCCCGACCCGCCGCAGCTGCGCTTCGTCCAGGACCAGGAGACCGAGCGGCCGAGCGGCCGGTTGGCCGGGCGAGGACGAGTCGCTGCGCCGCCGGCACCTGGTCCTCACCGCCCACCTGCGCGACGCCCTGGTGGAGACAGTCGTCCAGGCCGAGCAGGACGACCCGGGCCGGGCGCTGTCGGCGTACACCCGAATGTGCACACCGCCGCCGTCCGCGTGCCCGGTCGCATCCAGGTGAACGTACTCACGGTCCTCGCCGCCGAATCAGCTTCGGCGCCGGTACGCGCCGGGGGCCAGCCCGTACGTGCGCTTGAACGCGTTGGCGAAGGCGAACTCGGAGGTGTATCCGACCTGGGCGGCGATGGATCTCAAGGGCGCTTCCGTCGCCTGCAGTAGGCGGCCTGCCGTGGTCAGTCGCCACCAGGTCAGGTAGCCGACGGGCGGTTGACCGATCTTGGAGGTGAAGCGCCTGGCGAAGGTCGCCCGGGAGAGGCCGGCTTCCGCGGCGAGTTTCGCCACGGTCCAGGGCGCTGCCGGGTCCCGGTGGACCGCGTGGAGGGCGGCGGTGACCGCCGGGTCGTTGAGTGCTGCGGCCCAGCCGGTGATGCTGTCTCGGGCGGGCTGTTCGGCGAGCCAGATGCGCAGGATGTACATCAGGAGCGTGTCCAGGAGCGCGGGGACGGTTGCGCTGGTGCCCAGGCGCGGATTGCCCACCTCGGCGGCCAGGAGTTGCACCGCCGCGTGCAACTCGGGATGGCGGTCCCGGTCGGCCGACAGGTGGATCAGGTCGGGCAGGGTCAGCAGCAGGGGGTGGGTTCGGGACGGGTCGAGCCGGTAGGCACCACAGAGCACCACGGTGGCCGGGCCGCCCTGACCGAGCCGGTCGACGCTGTCCGACGCGTAGGGCCCGGGCACCTCGGCGTCGTCGGGGCTGCAGACCGGGGCTGTGGCCGCGGTTGCCGGGCTGTCGGCCAGGGTGTGCCCGCTGCCGTGCGGCAGGAACAGCACATCGCCCGCGTCCAGTTGGACCGGCGCCGCGTGTGGCGACAGGAGCCAGCAATGGCCCTCCAGGATCACCTGGAAGCCTGCCGAACCCGGTACGGACGCGAACTGCTGTCGCCAGGGTGCATGCCATCGCACGTACGCCGACCGGGGCCGGCCGCTTCGCGCCACCGTGATCACGTCGCTGAGCACATCCATGGAGCGAGCGTACGCATGAGACGAGCACGCATGAACAGGGCACCCTGGCGCATGGATCGTCTCCGTGGACGGCCGTAGGTTCACGACATGAAGATGAAGACCGCTCGTATCCACGCGTTCGGCGATGCGTCCGTGATCCGCTACGACGACGTTCCGCGGCCGCGACCCGGCGCCGGTGAAGTGCTCGTCCGCGTCGCGGCGACTTCGTTCAACCCCACCGAGGCCGCGTTGCGCGCCGGCCTGCTACAGGCGTTCCTGCCCGTGGATCTCCCTTACACGCTGGGCTGGGACGTCGCCGGCACGGTCGCCGAGATCGGCCCGGGGACCGAGGGGTTCACCGTCGGCGACCGGGTCGTCGGGCGGCTGGAGGGTGCCGGAGCGGCCGCCGAGTACGTTCGGGCGCCGGGTGCACTGCTGGTTCCGGCACCGGCAGCCGTTCCTCTCACGCACGCCGCAGCCCTGCCGGTGGCGGGCCTGACGGCCTGGCAGGCGGTGTTCGAGCACGGGAAGGTGGCCGCTGGCCAGCGCGTGCTGGTCAACGGCGCGGGGGGAGGGGTCGGCGGCTTCGTGACGCAGCTCGCCAAGTATGCCGGGGCAGAGGTTATCGCCACCGCCAGTCCCCGCAGCGCCGGGGCCGTCCGGCGGCACGGGGCGGACCAGGTGATCGACTACACCGCCGGGCCGGTCGCAGCCGCGCTCGACGGTCCGGTGGACACCCTGCTCAATCTCGTCCCACTGAGCCCGCACGACACCGTGGCCCTGGCATCCGCGGTACGGCCGGGCGGGCGGATCGTCTCGATCGCGACCCCTGTCGAACCGCCTGCCGACGCCGGGGTGAGGGCGACGCACATGGTCGCCCGCAACGATGCGGCGGACCTGGCGGCGCTCGTGGAACTCGTCGACGCGGGGAAGGTCGCACTCGACATCAGCGCATCACACTCGCTGGCCGACCTTGCGAACGTCCACCGCCTCAGTGAAGCCGGCCGTATCCGCGGCAAGGTCGTCATCGTCCCCTGAGAGCGGAGGCCGCACCTTGTTGCCGCCTCCCCGAGCCCAACCGGTCGGGCGGCAGGTCGAGAGCCTCGTACCGGGCCGCCGAGTGCTCCAGGGCGGCTCTGGTGTGCCGGACCACCTGGGCGAGTTCCTCGCCACCCATCGACTCCGGGCCCTGCTGTCCGGCGCCGGCCGGCTGCGGTGCCATGCTCTCCAGCAGCTCCCGTAGCTTGCGGGCCTGTCCGGTCGGGCGAGGCTGGCGTAGGGCGGCCTGGCGGCACGTTTGCCCGCAGTACAGGCCGGGCCGGCCTGTGCGGGCCGAGTTGGGAAGTGCCGGCCGCAGCGGGGCTGGCACCTGCTGGGGCAGTCGGTTCCGTCACCGTCTCACCGTGACGGAACCGGAGGTCACCACAAGCTGCCCCGCTGGTGGTGCCGGTGGTGCTCGCCTTCGGATCAACTTCGGCCCCCTGCCCGGAGGTCACCGCTTCTCCCTGCTGGTCCTGCCCATGTCCCCGGGCCATCTGTTTTAGGGGGCAGGGAGCGGCCAATATCACTTCTGACGTCTCGCCAGTTGATGTAGAGAGATATCAACACCTGTCGCACTGAAGCTGATTGAAGGAGAACCAGTGACCGTTGAACCTCCGCCGGGCGGAGCCCCACCGGATCCGCTGGGTGCTGGCGGCGGGCCCACGCCCGCGGGCGGTCGCCGCCTCGGGGAGATAGCCGCGCTGGTCTCGGCCGGCACCGCCGTCGCCGGCCTCCTCTTGGGCTTCTTCGGGCTTCCGACGGTGGTGAACTCGCCCACAGCCCAGACGGTCACCCAGACCGTCACGGCGACCGCAACCGTGACCGCAACCGTGACCGCGACCCCGACCAGCTCGTCCGTACCCTCCACCGTTCCGACCCCGAGCGGCAGCGGCCAGACGGCGGCTCCCGCACCGAAGCGGGTCTCCCTGGTGGACGACCTGCAGCCGGTCAACCACAAGAGCGAGAGCTACACCCGGGGACCGCAGAAGGTCAACGGCACGGTCTACCCCACGGTGCTCTCCAGCACGTGCGCCTCCGCCACCTGGCAACTCGACCGCGAGTACACCACTCTGACCATGTCGTACGGCCTGGCCGACAGCTCGTCCTCCGGCACGACCGTGAAGATGTACATCGAGCTGGATGGCGAGCGGAAGGTGGAACGAGCCGTGTCGGTCGGCTCAACAATGCCCGTCAACCTGGACGTTAGCGGTGTCTTCCGAATCACCCTTGGCTCCGAGTACTGCTTCGCCTTCGGCCTGAACAACGTCGGGGCGTGGATCGACCCCGTCGTCACCAAGGCCCCCTAGGGCCGGGCCGACTGGGCGAAGGCGTTGCAGATGGCGGCGAAGACGTCGCTGACCCTGCAACTGCCGTCGGTGGACGATCCCACCAGTCTGATCAACACTGGTCGATCCGCGCCGCAGGCCCCCGGTGCCCGATGGAGCATCCTTGACGGAGGATGGACAGGGCCCGGTGCCGGAGGCGGACGAGGCCGAGCCGGTCACGTTCGAGGACGACCCGATCCGGTGGGCGAAGTTCCCCCCGGGCGCGCCGCGGGCGCAGCGTACGCCCACCGCACCGGTGACGCCGAGGCGCTGCGCGAACTGGGCCTCGGCTAAGCCCAGTTGCAGGCAGCGGTGGGGGAGCCTCGGCGCTGACGAGGCCCGCTTGGCGACGTGATCCACACGCCCAGCCCGAACACAGCGCCCCCGGCCGGGGGCTGATCGAAGCAAATGTCGGGAATTCATGCCACTTCTCATGCCATCCGACATTATTGGGGCCGACCGCACAGCTCACAGGGAAATGGTCGGGACAGTTGGCCGAAGATCCGGCGGAATCAGTTCTATCCCCAGATATCGGCCCAACCTGGCTCGCTGCTGGGCCGTGGCACCCTCTTCGGTTGAGGTCATCGCGTCGTCCACCAGGGCTTTGTGCCTCGATGAGGGGCTGGTCCAAGGCCTATGGGGTCCGGCTGAAAATGTGTCCGATAATCCTGTGGTCGGGGCGTTCCGGGTGCTATTTCATGACGCGTGCAAAGCAGCGTATCCAGCAATCGAATGGGGTAGTTATCATGCGATTCCGTGCACTGGCCGCCGTTTCGGCGCTCACTGCTCTCACGCTCGTCGGGATCGTGCCAGCGGCGCAGGCGGCCGACCCGCCCGCTCCCGCGACGGGCGTGGTGGTCAAGGTCGAGAAGCTGTCCCCGGAACAGGCCCGGACCGTGGACGCGGCGAGCGCGGCGCGAACCGCGTTCAGCCCCGAGACCCAGGGGCGCGTCCTGTGCTTCCAGGCGCACGCGCGGACCGCGGGATGGACCGCCGTGGTGTGCAGCAACGAAGCGGGCTTCACCGGAACGGAGGCGAAGAACGACCCGATCGACGCGGTCCGCTTCATCGTCGGCACGGTCGGCGCTCTGAACTTCAACGTGCAGACGCACTGGGCGAACGACGGGACGGCTTCGGAGGACTACGTGCCGCCGGGCTACATGCTTGAGATCTCCAACGCCAACGGCAACGTACTCGAGGCGATCCGCCTGCGAAGCACCAACGAGACCATGAAGGCCGCTGCCCACGTGCAGAACGTCGGCTGGAAGGGCACGGGCCAGTGGTCGTACGACCAGTGGATCGGCAGCATCGGTGAGGGCCACTGGATGGAGGCCTTCTGGGTGGACATCTGAGCCGGCTACGGGGCGGTGGATGGCCAGGCAGCCCGGCTCGGCGCGGGCACCTGACCGATGAGGCCGTGAACGGT
This sequence comes from Kitasatospora sp. NPDC050463, assembly GCF_040655255.1. Taxonomy (NCBI): domain Bacteria; kingdom Bacillati; phylum Actinomycetota; class Actinomycetes; order Kitasatosporales; family Streptomycetaceae; genus Kitasatospora; species Kitasatospora sp. NPDC050463. Next base: position 14,581 of record NZ_JBFAJO010000051.1, on the reverse strand, counting down.
CTCGTGGTGAACGCCGCCGGGGCCGGCGGCGTGCGGCGACGCCGGCCCCGGCGGCGCGGCGGGTCGGACGTGGTCGGCTGACGGCGAGACGCCACGCCCGACGGTGGCGCCTGCCTTTTCGACACGCGTGCCGCGGACACCCCCACCGCTCACCTCACCGACGGCGTCCGGGTCACGTCCGTCCCGAGGCAGGGGAGGCCGAGCTCGGCTGCCTGTTCCTGCCGGAAGCGTGGGGGCGCGGGTACGTCGCCGAGGCGTGCGCGGTGGCACTCGACCGGTTCGCCGAAGCGTTCCCCGGCGAGCCGGTGGTGCTCTGCACCCAGACCGCCAACGAGCGCTCGATGTGCCTGGCGGCGAAGCCGGGGTTCACCGAGGTGGAGCGGTTCGGGGGGTACGGCGCCGAGCAGTGGTTCGGCGTGTGCTCCTCGCGCACACCGTCCGGTTGAGTCGGCCCGGAGTCCCGAGCGGGCGGAAGCCCCGGTACCGCCCGCACCGGCCGCTGCGCCCGGCCCCGCCCGCTCCCGGATGTCCGTCGCCAGCGCCGTGTCCGGGCCGGGACCTCTGCTTCCGGCGAATCTGCGGCGGGCAGATAAACCGCATCGGGGGCGCCTCCCGGGTCAAAAGTGGAGTCGAGGCAAGCCCGCCCCGACAAGGAGAGCAGAGATGACTCCACCCACCACGCCCCGGCCCCGTGCGGCGGAGGGCGACACACCGCCCAGCCGCTTCGACGACCACCTCGCAGCGCAGCTGCTCGCCCAGCGGATCGTCCTGCTCGGCACGCAGGTCGACGACGTGTCGGCCAACCGGGTGTGCGCGCAGCTCCTGCTGCTGTCCGCGGAGGACCCGCGCACCGACATCAGCCTGTACATCAACAGCCCCGGCGGCTCGGTCACCGCGGGTCTCGCCATCTACGACACCATGCGGCTCATCCCGAACGACGTCTCGACGCTGGCGATGGGTTTCGCCGCCAGCATGGGCCAGTTCCTGCTCACCGTGGGGGCGCCCGGCAAGCGGTTCGCGCTGCCGAACGCGCGGATCATGATGCACCAGCCCTCGGCGGGCATCGGCGGCACCACCGCGGACATCGAGATCCAGGCGGAGAACCTCCAGTACACCAAGGAGGCCATCGAGCGGATCACCGCCGAGCACACCGGGCAGAGCGAGGAGACGATCGCGCGGGACGGCGACCGGGACCGCTGGTTCACGGCCGAGCAGGCCAGGGAGTACGGGATCGTGGACCGGGTGGTGGAGTCGGTCGCCGACATCCGCCCGGCCTCGTCGCGCCGACGGATGGGGTTGTGACATGGGGTCGTACACGGTTCCCTACGTCATCGAGCGGACCGCGCAGGGCGAGCGGTCCTACGACGTCTTCAGTCGGCTGCTGAACGAGCGGATCATCTTCCTCGGCACCGAGATCGACGACGGGGTCGCCAACGTGGTCATCGCGCAACTCCTGCACCTGGAGTCGGAGAGCCCGGAGCGCGAGATCTCGATCTACCTCAACTCGCCCGGTGGGTCGTTCACTTCGCTCATGGCGATCTACGACACCATGACGTTCGTGCAGGCCCCGATCGCCACGTTCTGCGTCGGCCAGGCGGCCTCCACGGCGGCGGTGCTGCTGGCCGGAGGAGACCCCGGGCGACGGTTCGTGCTCCAGCACGCGCGGGTGCTGCTCGGCCAGCCGGCCAGCGGCGGCCGGCAAGGGACGGTCTCCGATCTGAGCCTCGCGGCCAAGGAGATGGTCCGCATCCGTGCGCAGGTGGAGGAGGTGCTGTCCCGGCACACGCGGCACGACACGGCGACGCTGCGCGCGGACATGGACCGGGACAAGGTACTCACCGCTGAGGAGGCCGTCGCCTACGGCATCGCCGACGAGGTGCTGAGCCGACGGCTCCCGTTCGCCTGACCTCGCGCGGCCGAGGGCCGGCGGGGCGCCCGGTCCGGCGGTGCGCCCCGCCGGACCGGCCGACCGGCCATCGCCTCGTTCAGGCGGCGAGGCAGAGGCCGTCGTACCGCGCCGTGGGCGCCGTGCGGCCCCGGCCCACCCGGCTCGGGGCGGCGTAGCGGGCCAGCTCGTCCTGGGCGAGCGAGAGCAGGTCGGTGAGGCCGAGCCCGAGGGCCCGGGCGGCGGCCGCGAGGACCTCGGAGGAGGCCTCCTTGCGTCCGCGCTCCAGCTCCGACAGGTACGGCATCGAGATTCGGGCCGCCTGCGCGACGTCCTTCAGCGTGCGGTCCTGGGAGAGCCGCTCGCGGCGCAGCACATCGCCGACGATGTCGCGCCACAGGGGTTCCTTCGGCGCGGTCGGCTCCGGGGCTCTCGCCGGTCGCGGGGGGCGGGCCGCGCCACCGGACGCGGGAGGCGAGGTCTGCGGGCGGAAGGGGATGACGCGGGCTTCGTTCGGGGCTTCAGTGCTCACCCTTTCAGACTAGGCATCAGGGGCGCCGAGGGAAGGGAGCACCGTTCTGCCCTCAGTGAAGCCGCGCAGTGAAGCTGCGCGGGCCGGACCGCGGGGCGCTCCCCGGGAGCCCGCGGGGCAGAGCGGGCTCCCGGGGAGCGATCAGGAAGGGCTCCCAGGGGCCGTGCGTCCGGGCGTAGCCGCCGGCGGTCCCGCAGGACCGCCCGATCACACCGGGTCGGCCGGTCAGTCGGTCAGTCGGTCACGGTGATCTCGTTCACGATCCACTCGCCGAGTTCCCGGGTCATGGTGGTGTGGCCTTCGTTTGACGCTGCGACGGTCGATCAATTCTTGCTGGAGCTCCGCCGTCACGTTGATGAGGACTGCATGGGCATGCCCCTCCGGATAGGGCGGGGCCACCAGCCTGTGCGAGCTGGTCCAACGCCTCCTCGACGCCGGCCAGTGGTGGGCCGGCGATCTGCCCTGCAGGTACTGAGCCGGATGAACACGTCAGAGATTAGGGCTCTGGAGCGGGGCGGAGCCGAAGTTGCGGTAGGGGGCGGTGGGGTCGATCTGGGCGAGTCGTAGGGCGGTGGCCGCCTCGCGGTAGACGGATGCCGCGTCACCGCCCGGGCCCGTCGTGATCAGAGCCTGGGCGAGGACCGTGGCCCGGTGTTGGCCGAAGCTGAGGTCCCGCATGCTGGGCCGGTCGTCGTCGGGTTCCCAGGCCGCTGCGATGCCGGGGGCGAGTTGGAGGGCGAAGTCGGAGGTGTCGGCGGCGATACCAGGCAAGCCGTGCAGGACGGCCGCCAGGTCGTGGCAGGCGTGCCACGAGCCTGCGCCCAGGTAGATGACAAGGGCGTCGCGGCGTGGGTATTCCGACCGCAGGGCGAGGATCTTGGCGCGGTACGCGGCTTCGGCTCTCTCCAGTACGTCCAGTGCTGTTGACCAGGCCGGCAGGGCAGCGGAGGGGGTACTGAGGTGGGCGTAGACCCGGAGCAGGGGCTCGCCGGGCTGCGGTTCCCGGGAGCCGAGGACGGAGAAGAAGCCGGGGGAGAGCGCGGGGCGGCACGACGAGAGCGTCACCCGGGCGGTGCCGGTGGCCGGGGCGGTGGCGACGGCGGCCGCGGGGAGCCGGACCCGGACTCCCCCCAATGACACGAGCACCTGTGCGCCGGCCAGGGCGAGGTCCCCGGCGCGCTTGGGCGGTTCAGCCCCGTCGTGTCGCGTGCGTGAGGAGGACCGTTCGTTCCGTTCGGGCGTTTCGGCGAGCGGGACCTCGCGTTCGACATGACGGTGCGGCACACCTCGGCGCAGCGCGTCAACGAGGTCGGCGTCGTGGAGAGCGAGCTGCACGGGCCCGGAACGGTGCTCGCGGCCCGCGTGGAACATCTCGTACAGGGCGCTGCCGAGTTCGCGCTCGAGCGCGGCGGGTGTTGCCGCCCGAAGGGTCCGATCGCCGACGGTCGCGGAGGTGCGGTCCGGTGCGAGCGAGACGGCGTCGAGCAGTGCGGCCAGTGGTTCGGCGAGTTCTGTGGTCATCCCTGTCCTCCGAGGCCGATGACGGGGGCGAAGCGGGCGGGTTCGAGCAGGGCGGTGCGGCCGATGCCGGCGGCGGCCCGCTCGATGCCGAGCAGACGGTTGCGTCGTGCCGCGGCGGCGAGGAGCCGGTCGATCGTGTGCCATCCGGCGAAGGCGGTGGCCCGTTCGGCCAGGCGGGGATCGGCGTCGGGCCGTTCGGCCCGGTACCCGCTCCAGAAGGCCCGTACCACCGGGCGGAGCCGGGCGAGGGCGCCGGCGCCCCGGCGCAGGACGTCGCCCCGGGTCAGAGTGGTGTCGGGGAACTGCTCACGGTCCGTGCCGTCCGACCCGTTCGAAGGGAGGTCGGGAGCGCCAGGGCTGACGATGTCCATCACCGATCGGTACAGGAACTCCCCTGCCAGGCTTCCGACATCGCGTGCCGGGTCGGCGAGCCGGAACTCCTCCCAGTCGGCCGCCAGGGCTCCGGTCGGGCTCCCGGGGGTGATCAGCAACTGGTCGAGACGGAGGTCGCAGTGGGCCGGTCCTCGGGGGGCGGTGCGCTCGGCGTCGAGGAGGGAATCGATCGCGTCGAGCACGGCCGGGTCGTTCTGCAGCAAATGCCAGGCCTGGAGTTCGGCGCCGCTCGCGCGCTCGTACATGGGCAGCGGCAGGCCTCGCAGCAGGAAGTCGGACGGTAGCGCGGGCGGCCGGTGCTCGAGTCCGGCCCCGCCGGACGGGGCAGCGGTCCCGTGCAGCCGGGCGAGCGCGCCACCCGTTTTCCAGGCGGTGTCTGCGGCTTCGGGTCCGGTGCCGGTCAGGATGTCTCCGCCGCGCGCGTCGGCGAGGTACTCGAACGCCATCAGCCCCGCATCGGCGTCGTGGCCGAGGAGCCGGGGGCCGCGCAGGTGGCCGGCCGGTGCGTGGTCGCTGAACCGCTCGAAGGTGAGCGCACGGTCGAGCCGTTGCCGGACGTCCTCCTTCGGGCCGGTGAGGCGTTTGACGAAGACGGCTGCTCCCGTGGTGGTGGGCCCGGCCCAGGTGTCATTGCGGCCCGGCAGGGTGACGACGGTGGAGCGGTCGTAGCGGCCGAGGCCGAGTCGGTCCAGTAGATGCTGGACCTGCGGCACGCGGTCGAGGTCGACGGTCGCGAACCGGGCGGGTTGCGGACGTTCCGGTATCGGGGTGAGCGTCATGGGGTGCTCCGCGGTGTGTTTTCGTGGGTGTTCCGGAAGAGGACGCCGGAGAAGGCGGGCACGTCGAAGAGGTCCCGGACGGCCTTGGCCACCTCCGTGTCGGAGACGGTTGCGAACGCGCGTGGCAGGTCGGCGAGCCCGCTGGTGGAGTGACCGAGGAGGATCCAGGCGAGGAGCTGGTCGGCCAGGGCGTTCGAGCTGTCGAGTCGGGCGAGCTGGCCGGCGCAGAACACACGGGCCGCGGTGATCTCCGCAGCCGTGGGCACAGCCGGTCGCCCGCCCCGCCGGGCCGGCCCACGGGCGAGACGGGTGAGGGCGTCCTCGGTGTTCTCCGGGCCGGCAGCGGTGGTAATCGTGACCCGGGGCACGCCGAACCGGCCGTCCCGTCCGGCCACGGCCCGGATCGCACCGGCGCGGCCCTGGTCCTCGGTCAGCCGCGCGCCGGGGTGGCCGCCGACGAGCGCCACCGCCAGGAAGCGGGCGGCGGGGTCGGTGCGGGGGGCGGGTTCCCGAGCGCACAGCAGGGCGAAGGACGGCCCCGGTCGGCGGATGACCAGCAGGGCGGGATCGGGCGGCGCCGATCCGGCGCCGTCACCGGATTGTGCGCTCCTCACCACCCCGGTCTCCGCGCCCGCCCGGGTGCCGGCCGCCGGGGGAGAAAGGTCCAGGGCGGGGCGGGCGTCCGCGGCCACCTGCTCGGGGTCGAGGTCGCCGACCGCGACGAGGGTCGCGGAGGCCAGCGGCAGCGGCCGGTCCACCAGCGCCTCGATGTCGGGTCGGAGGCCGGCAGGGGTGGCGGTCGGGCCGTGAAGGAGCCGCAGCGCGGCCCGGTCCAGAGCCCAGGCGGGGTCCTGGAGGGCTCGGCGGACCGCAGCCGCGACCCGGTCCGCGCCGTCCCGCGGCTCGGCCGGCCGGACGGGTTCGTGTAGCAGTTGGGCCAGCGCGTTCGGCCAGCGCCGCCGGGTCCCAGCGGGGAGCCACCCGGTCAGGTGGACGCGCACGCCCTCGACCGACGCGGTGCAGTCGCCGCCGAGCCCGGGGTTCGCGGCCCAACGCCGGGCGAGCAGCCGCGCGACCGTGAACGCGGTGACAGCGTCATGGGCGTCGCGAAGGGTCAGGCACAGTCGCAACTCCAGCAGTGGCGCGGAGGCGTCGCGGACGGTGGCCACCCGTGCCTCCCCGGGTCGGTCCGGCGCGGGCACCACCTCGCTGAACGCGCTGAACAGCGCGGGTGCGTCCCGGGCCGGCCGGGTGGGTGCGGCGACCCGGGAGGGGCCCCGTCCAGCGTCCACCCGCACGGCCCGGGACGCGGGCACCACGGTGTCGGCGGCCGCCGCGCCGCAGCCCGGAGCCGCGCCGGTGCCCACCCCCGGGCCTGTCCGATCGACCGCTCCCGGACCGGACGCCGGTGGACCGGCGTCCGCCCGGGAACCGTGGGGCCGCGCCGGGCCCGCACCCCGCCGGACGCCGCCGCTCGGCTTCGCCGGCTCGACGTGCAGGACGGCCCGATGCGAGGCCAGGAGCCCTGCGGCGGCTGAGGCGACGTCTGCCGCGGGCACGGCGCGGAGCAGGTCCGGCAGCCCGTCGAGGAGTTCGGCCTGGCCGAAGAGCGTCTCGAACCGTCCCAGGCCACGGGCCCTGGCGGTCGGGGAATCGTGCTCGCGGCGATGCTCCAGCGCGACGCGTTCGATGAGGCCACCGAGGTCGAGGCCGTGCGGGCCGCCGTCCGCGACGGAGGCGAGCGCCCGGTCCACGACGGCGAGCGCTTCCTGCGGCGGCGCGCCGTGCGGGCGGCGAACGGCGATGACCAAGGCGTCGGGGCCGGTCGTGTCGAGCGGCGCGAAGAACCCGCACCGCGCGTCGTCGATCCCCGGAGCCGGCCCGGCTGATTCCATCCGGCCGGCCGATCCCGCCCTCTCCGTCGTGCCGGCCGGTCCTGCTACCCGGGCCCGCCCGAGCGGACCACCGCCGTCGAGGGAGGACAGCATCCGCGCCATCAGCAGATGGGCGAGGTAGCCGCGCAGGTCCCCCGGCACCGGGGGGAGCCGGTACCCGATGGCCGAGGCAGCCGGCCCGCGGCCGGGAATGAAGCGGGTGACGACGTGGTCGACGGTCGGCGGAGGCTCGTCGGCGGCCGGTGGCGGAGGCACGGCGCGGGCGGGAATCCCCCCGAAGTGGGCCGCGACCAGGTCAGCGACGGCCGGTTCGAGCGGGCCCGACAGGGTCAGCACCGCGTTGGCGGGCGCGTAGTGGCGGGCGAAGAAGTCCGCGCACTCCGTCACGGTGGTGCCGTCCAGCGTGCGGGCGTTGCCGTAGCCGTCCCGGGTGTTCGCCGGGAGGTCGAACAGGACGTCGGCGAGCAGGGGCCAGGGGAACCCGGGGCACGGGCCCTTGCCGTTGAACAGGTCCACCTCCTGCTGGATCACCCCCACTTCCCGCGCGATGCCGTACGCCGCGAACCTGGGCGCCCTCATGCGGTCGGCCTCCGCGGCCAGAGCCTGCGGTAGGGAGCCTGCCGGGACACCGTGGAAGTAGTCGGTGTAGTCCTGGTGAGTGGTGGCGCCGGCTGTGCCTCCGCCGGCGTGCAACGCGGCGAAGTAGGCGTTGCCGGCCCGGCTCCGGCCGTCCTGGAACATGAGGTGCTCCACCAGGTGGGCCAGGCCCGGCCGGTGGGAGGGATCGGCGCGGAAGCCCGCCCGGTAGTGCACGCAGACACCGACGGTGGCCCGGTCGGGCCGGAGGTCAGTGAGGAGGGTCAGACCGTTCGCCAGCGTGGTCCTGCTGAGGCCTGCTGATGTCCCTGCCAACGGGCGCATGAGGGCTCCTTTCCGGGAGAAGATCAGATCTGTGGAGGTCGGAGGCGTCGAGGAGATCGCGGAGCAGAGGGACGAAGCGCGGGAGCGCGGCCTCGGGCGGCCAGGGGCGGTATGCGATGGTGTCGTGGGCGTGGACGGCGATGCGCAGGGCGGGCCAGAAAGGGTCGGTCACGGCCCCGGCCGCTCCGTACCCGGTGGCCACCGCGTTGACGAGCGGCTGCCAGGACTGCGGCGCGCGGACTCCGAGCGAGGATCGCAGCTCGATCAGCTCGCCCACCGGCCATCCCAGGTCGTACCCGGCCGGGGCCCGGCAGAGGTCCTCCCCGATGAACATCGCCGCTGCCCCGCCCGTGTCGTCGGGCAGCAGCAACGAGCCGAGACCGGGGGCCCCGTGGCAGAGAACCCCGGAACTTCCCGGGGCCAGGGCGCTCGCACAGCCCCGTGCCAGGGTGGCGTAGCGCCGCGTGCCCAGGGCGGTGCGCAGCAGCTGCGCACCGGGGACGGACGAGCGGTCGGTGAGCCATGCGTGCAGCCTGCGCAGCGCGCGGGAGGCGGCGGGCGGTGGGAGCCCGGGCGGTAGCCGGACGCGGTGGAGGCTGGCCAGGAGCCGGCCCAGATCGGTGAGGGCCTCGACGATCGGGGTGCGGGAAGGGTCGTCCTCCGCCATGCCGGCGCCCAGCAGCAGGAGGTGGGCCGCGCTCAGCGGGCTCCGCGCCGAGTAGTGGCGGTGACCCAGCCGGTCCTCCTCCCCGAGGAGCCAGCCGGCCCCGGGGATCTGGGGAAGAGCGGCGAGCAGGTCGACCAACCCGGGGGAGAGGGCTGCGAAGGGCGACGGCGCCCGGGGGCCGGGCGAGCGGGACCAGCGGTAGCCGTGCACGGTGCGGCGCAACGTGGTGCGCAGCAGGCCCGTACCGAATTCGGCGGCGTCAGTGGGCATGATTCGCCCCCCGGGCCGGGGGACCGTCCCCGGCCGCGTCGTCCCCGTGCACGGTCCGGTCTTCCGCCTGCCGGTCGTTCCCCTCCCCGTTCCCGCCCTCGCCCGCCAGGAGTACCCGCCGTGCCTCGACGAGTGCCAGCAGCCGGTGCAACGGCAGCGGCGCCCAGGCCCCGGGCCGGCCCGTCGTCTGGCTCCGGGCGAGGACGGGTGCTCCCACCACGACGTTCGGCCGCGCTTCCAGGGCGGCGAGGTGGGACCGGTAGGGCACCGCGGTCGTCGCCCCGGGGGGCAGCGCCGGGGCGACCCCGATCGGGACGTCGGTGCATTGGGCGGCCAGCAGGGCGGGGCTGTCCGCCAGGCCCAGCGCGAGACGGGCGAGGAATCCGAAGGTCGCCGGGTACACCACGATGGCCTGCGCCCAGGTCGCCAGCTCCACGTGCCGGGCGGACGGGGTCGCCTCGTCGGGCCAGACGTCGAGGAGAGCCCCGCCGCCGAACCGGCCCGCCAGCGCCTCCCGGGTGACGAAGCGTTCGGCGCTACGGGTGACGACCGCGCGCACCGTGAGACCGGGATAGGCGTAGCGCAGCCAGTCCCCCCAGAACGGGAGGTCGGCCGCGGCCGTGGAGCCGCTCCCGACGAGCAGCAGCCGAGCCACCCCCAGGGGCGGCGGCGCCGGGACCGGGTCCGTTGCCGTGCTCATCGTGTCCCCCATCCGGTGCCGGTGAAGAGCGCGTTCAGATCTTCGAGAGCGGCGTGCGGGCCCAGGACCCCGGCTACGCCAGTGCAGTTCAGCACCACCTCGTCCACTCCGGCGTCGTGGTACGCGGTCACCGTCTCGGCGATCCGCTCCGTGCTCCCGGTGGCCATGGCACCGGCTTCGACGGCCGCGCGGACGCTCTCCCGGGGGCGGCCGGGGTCGACCGGCACCCCGGCCCGGTTCAGCATGGCCCGGTAGTGGGGGGCCCGGAGGTGGAGCTCGCTGCCTGCGGTCAGCAGCGCAATGGTGTCGCGTCCGGCCCGTTCCAGCGCGGTGGGCACAACGGTGACGATCCGCGGTGCGGGCCGGCCGGCCTTCTCGGCACCCTCGCGGACGGCGGGCAGCAGGACGTCGCGCAGGTAGCCTGGCGGCGTGAGCCAGCTGACCGTCACGTCCGCGACCTCCCCGGCCAGCCGGGCCATCCCCGGCCGCAGGGTGCCGAGGCCCAGACGGACCGAAGGGGTGGGCAGCTGGGGGAGCCGGCCGCGGTAGGAGAAGTACGTGCCGCCCTGGTCGGCCTCGCCCTTGGTCAGCAGGGCCCGGACGATCGCCAGGTACTCACGTGCGGCCGTCAGCGGACTCGGGTACGCGGAGCCGAGCAGCGCGCGCTGGAATTCCGGTGCGCCCGGCCCGAACGCGGCGGTCACAGGGTGCCCCGATGCGGCGGCGAGAGTGCGGGCCTCCAGCGCCGCTTGCGCGGGATGGCGCAGTGGCATGAGCGAGACGCCGATGCCGAACGGGACGCGGGCGCCGAGCCCGCAGACCTGCGTGAAGACCTGGTGCTGTTCGGTGGTCATGCCCTGCCCCTGCCAGAGCGCCGCGGCCCCCCGCCACTGGACGAACGCGGCGAACGGCATGATCTGCTCGGCCCGGGCGGGCACGAAGGGGACGAGGACGGATACATGGCGGTTCATCAGGCCACCCTGGGAGTAGGTCCCGACCGCGTCGCGGTGCGGCAACGGCGGCCACACCGCGACGCGGCCCGGAAGGGGACGGTGCGGCAGGCGGCCCTGAGGGGTGCAACGTCCCTCCTCAGAGCCGCCGTCGTGCGACTATCGTCAGCAGCCGTTGGCGACCGTGACGGTCACCGAGACGATCGTGAACTTGATCGTCGCCACGGAGATGAACACGGGGCTGAGCGCCGGCGCGTCGACCGACGCGTCGAGCTCCAGCTCGGACGCCTGGGCGTAGGCCTCGAAGCCCCCGAGCAGCTGCATGACGTCGATGTCGTCCTGGACGGCGAGGGTGTTCTGCATGACTTCCTCCTGCGGTGTGAGGGACGGCCACCTGGGCGCCTCGATGCGCGCCGGCCGGGGACTGCGACCGCGTTCCCCGGCCGGTGTGGCTGATTCGAAGGTCGCAGCCGAGGCTTGCCCGGACCTTGCGAGCGATGTTGAACTCGCAGGTCGGCTCGCCGATTTCACCTTCCGGTTGCGATGGCTAGGCTTGCGGCGCGTCGGCTTGCGAGCGTCGTGATTTCCCGCAGATCGAAGGAGAGTGACGGCATGTCAGTTCAGATCCGGTTACTCGGTGGTGTCGAGGTGCGGGCCGGCCGACGGGCCGTCGATGTCGGGCACCCGCGGCAGCAGTGCGTCCTGGTCGCCCTGCTGGCGGACCTGCGCGCCTGCGTGCCCGCGGAGCAGCTGATCGAACGGGTCTGGGGCGACGCCCCGCCCCGCCGTGGCCGGAGCACCCTCTATAGCTACCTGTCCAGGCTGCGGCAGGCCCTGGAGGAGTCCGGAGCGGCCCGGATCGAGCGCAGGGACGGTGGGTACACCGTCGAGGTGGACCCCATGGCGGTCGATCTGCACTGCTTCGCACGCTGGACGGACGAGGCGCGGACCGCCGAACCGGCTCGTGCGCGGCTCCTGTTGGAGCAGGCCGTCGCGCTCCGACGCGGCGCCCTGCTGCCCCGGATCGACACGCCCTGGCTGAACGACCTGCGCGCACTGCTCGACGAACGGCACCGCACTGCCGAGGCCGACCTGATGGACCTCAGGCTCGGCTCCGGCGAGCATGCCGAGGTGCTCGGCGAACTGCAGCGACTGGCAGCCGACCACCCCCTCGACGAGGGCCGGGCCGGCCGGCTCATGCTCGCCCTGTACCGCAGCGGGCGTCAGGCGGATGCGTTGGAGTACTACGAGCGCACCCGGCGGGAACTCGTGAAGCAGCTCGGTATCGACCCGGGACCGCAGCTGCGCCGGCTCCACCTGCGCATCCTGGCCGCCGATCCGGCGCTGGAGGTGGCGCGGCCGGCTCCGGCCTTGGCGGCTGTCACACCGACGACTGCGCCGCAGCCCCCTGGGCCGCAGCCCACCGCCTCCTCGTCCACCGCTCCGCCCTCGGCCGCCCCGCGGCTCATCGTGCCACGTCAACTGCCCCGCCCGATCGCGGGATTCGTCGGAAGGGCCGGTGAACTCGACGCCTTGGAGAAGGAGTTGGCCAGCCCTGGGCCGATGCTGGTGTCGATCAGCGGGATGGCCGGCATCGGCAAGACCAGCCTGGCCATCCAGTGGACGCAGCGTGCGCGCGGGCACTTCCCCGACGGGCAGCTCTTCGTCGACCTCCGCGGCCACGGCCCGGGGCGGCCGCTGCGCCCGGTGGAGGCGCTGGCAGGTTTCCTCGTCGCGCTCAACGTGCCGCCGGACCGGGTGCCGTCCGACGAGGAACAGGCGTCTGCGCTGTTCCGCTCGGCTGTCGAGGACCGCCGGATGGTCGTCGTCCTGGACAATGCCGGCTCGGTGGACCAGGTTCGGGCACTGCTGCCCGGCGCGACCGGGGTTCCGGTCCTGGTGACCAGCCGTAACCGGCTGACCGGTCTGGTGGCCCGGGAGGGAGCCCGGGAACTGCCGCTCGGTGTCCTCGGCGAAGACGAGTCGGTGGAGCTGATCCGCCGGACGGCCGGCGAGCGACAACCCCCGGGTGCGGAGGAGACCGGGAGGTCGGCCGCCCTTGCGCTCGCACGGTTATGCGGCCGCCTGCCTCTGGCGCTCCGGATCGCCGCGGCACAGGCCTCCTCCGAGCCCGGGGCAGGCCTGGAGATCCAGGTCGCCAGACTCGGCGGAGGCAACCGGCTCGACCAGCTGGCGGTACGCGGCGACGAGGCCGCGGCTGTCCGGGTTGCCTTTGACCACTCGTACACCGCGCTCGACCCTGACTTGAGGCGGCTGTTCCGGCTGCTCGGGCTGCTGCCGTTCACGGACTTCCCAGCAGCACTGGCCGATGTACTCCTGCTCGCCACCCGCGGAGAAGAGTCGGCCGGTCCACAGGCGCCGGCCCGCAACGAGGTGCTTCTGCGGCGGCTGGTCGACGCTCACCTCGTCAATCATTCGTCCGAGGGCCGCTACCAGCTGCACGACCTGCTCCGCCAGTACGCCCGTGATCTGGTACTCGTCGAGGAGCCGGACGCCGCACGAGCCGCGGTGGTGCGGGGTGCCTACAGCTGGTACGGCCGGTATGCCGGAGCTGCTGCCGCCGTGATGTTCCCCCAGTTGCCCAGGGTCCGGTCCGAGCCGGACGAGGGTGCCGCCTTCCCCGACCCCGGCCGGGCCGCGACCTGGCTCGCCGACGAACGGCACAACCTCGTCACCGCCACCGTGACGGCCGCCGAGGCCTGTCAACCCGAGACCGCCTGGTTGCTCGCGGACGCGCTGCGCGGCTACTACATGGCCCACCGGAACGTCGTCGAGTGGACCACCGTGGCGCAGGCCGGTCTTGAAGCGGCCGAACGACACGGCGATGCGCGCGCCCGGGCCGCCATGCAGTTGAACCAGGCCGTGATCGCCAACTGCACCGGGGACCTCACCGCCGCCGTCGACCACTACCGGCAGGCGATCCGGCTCGCCGTCGCCGCCGGATGGCTGGTCGGAGAGGCCACCGGGCACGCCAACCTCGGGATCGCGCTGTCGATCCAGGGCCACTCGAGTGAGGCCGCCGAGCAGCAGCACCGGGCCCTGGCCGTCAACCGAAGGCTCGGCCGCAGCATCAACGTCGCGATCAACCTTCAGAATCTCGGCACGATATGCGGGCTCATCGGCCGCATCGACACCGCCATCGAGTATCTGCAGGAGAGCCTCGCCCTTCACCGGGCAGCCAACAACGAACGCGGGCAGGCCGCCGCCCTGATCAACCTCGGGATCTCCCACCATCAGCGCCAAGAGCTCGACGCTGCTCGGGACTGCCTCCAGGAGGCCCGCCGCCTGGACCGCAAGCTCGGGCACGTGGACGGGGAAAGCACTGCCCTCGCGTATCTGGCCTGTGTCGAACTCGACGCGGGCGCCGCCGAACAGGTGGTACTGAAACTCGCCCGAACCGCAGCCGCGATTCTCCACGGCGCCGGTGACCCCTATGCGGAGGCCGTCGCGCTCAACGCGCTGGCCACCACCCAGCACCGCTTCGGCCACCGCACGGTGGCCCGGCTGCACCATCGCCGGGCCTTGCGTCTGGCGGACTCGTGTGGCAGCCGGCAACCGGCCGTGGTGGCCCTGATCGGCCTCGCAGAGCTGAACCACGAGGCCGGGTCGCGGAACGATGCCGAACAACTCGCCCGCCGGGCCCGCGACCTGGCCGCAGAGGCAGGGTACCGGCCGCTGGAGAGCCGGGCCGGGGCCGTGCTGACCGCCCTGTCCCAGGCACACCCCCCGGCCGCCGACTACGGTGCCGCACGCCGGATCCACGCCGCCGGGTAGCGGCGGACCGTGGCTTGCCGCAGACCGAAGGAGGAATCTGCCTGGGGCGTTCTACCGGGGGCCGTGGCGTGATACGTCGAGGCCATCGCGCGCTGTTGAGTTGCACCTGCCCATAGGTCAGTTATCGCCGAGGTCGGACTTGACGGTGACTGGGGCGTGGTCGCTCCAGCGCTCGGCGTGGGCGCCGGCGCGTTCGACGGCCCTGTCGGCGAGGCCTCTTGTACAAACACCTACTGAGGTCTTCGTTGTGTTGTCCGTGGTGACGGACAACAC
>NZ_JBFAJO010000050.1:0-67272 GCF_040655255.1 Kitasatospora sp. NPDC050463 | reverse complement strand
ACCACCAGACCGTCCACAAGGGCTTCGACGAGATTCCGAAGGCCTACCGGAGCCTCTACGTGGACCGGGAGGCCCACCGGGGTCACTCGTCGTCGGGCCCCTTGGATCGCGTGGCCCTCCTACACCTCGGCTACACCTCGACCAGCACCTTGCCCCGGTTGGCCTCCCGGTCCACGTAGAGGCTCCGGTAGGCCTTCGGAATCTCGTCGAAGCCCTTGTGGACGGTCTGGTGGTAGCGGATCTCGCCGCGCCGGACCAGCCCGCCGAGATCGTCGTGCATCGCCGCCAACTGCGGCTCGTCGAACCACTCCTGGGCGAAGATCCCACGGATGGTGGTGCGCGGGAACATGATGTACGGCAGCAGCCGGGGCCCGGTCAGCTCGCCGTTCACCGTGGTCGCCCACTGCCAGCACACCGCGACCCGGCTGTCCACGTTGAGCATGGTGAACACCGCGTCGGTGACGGTGCCGCCGAGGTTGTCGAAGTAGCGGTCGACGCCGTCCGGAGCCGCGAACAGCAGCGCCTCCCGGACCTTCTCGGCATCGTCCGCCTGGTCGTAGAGCACCACCTCGTCGAAGCCGAGCTCCTTCAGGTATGCGGCCTTGCCCGCCGAGGCGGTGGTGCCGACCACCCGGCCGGCGCCCGCACGCTTCGCCAGCTGACCCACCAGGGTGCCGATCGAGCCGGAGGCACCACTGATCACCACGGTGTCACCGGGCCGGACCTCCAGGAACCTGGTCAGCGTGCCCCAGGCCGTCATCCCGGGCGCCCCCATGATGCCGAGCGCCGTCGAGAGCGGCAGCCGCTCGTCGTGCCGGGCCGGATCGAGCCGACGGTAGGCCGGGAAGACCATCGGGAAGGTGCCGGTCTTCCACACCTCCTCGGCGCCGTTGTGGACGACGTGACTGCGCCAGCCGCCGAAACCCTGGACGAGGTCGCCCACCCGGAAGGCGGCCTCCGGTCCGGCCTCCAGCACCTCCATGATCGAGTCCGCACCCATGTGGTGGCCGATCGGCGTCTCCAGCGCGAGGCCGTTCTGGTACGGGTCGACCGAGACGTACCTGGTCCGGAAGAGCATCTCGTCCGGCCGGAGCCTGATCTCGGCCTCCTCGACCACCTTCCGGTAGATCCGGTTGACGTCCGGCACCCCGTCGAGGTGCTCGCGGACCACCCACTTCTCGATCTTCATGCCAGGGCCCCTGTCGAAACGGTACTGGTGGACGGGATCTCCTCGACCGGACCGGTCTGCTGCTTCGGCGGCCGGGCGACGGGAAGGATCAGATGGGTGGGCGGCGGCGCGCTCAGGTCGATCTCGGCGTGGAACTCCCGCCCGTCGTCCCGGCAGATGAACTGCATCACGTGCCGGCCGGCGGCAGCCGCCCGGATCAGACCGCCGATGGTGGCCCAGACCCCGGAGAGGTAGAAGTCGGAGAGCCCCGGGAGCACCGGACCGTTCTTCTTGATCTCCTGCTCCACCGTCTCGCTGCCCTCGACGAACGGGTTCCAGCCCGGGAAGGTGCCGTCGTAGACGCCGGTGTAGCGGACCTGGGTGAGCGGGGTCGAGACGTCCGCCACCGAGACGGCGCTCTTGAAACCGGGGAAGCGCTCGTCCAGGAAGGAGACGATGCCGTTGCGCACCCTGCGCTTGGCCGCCATGTACTCCCGGCCGTGCTTGACCGGCAGGGTGTGCAGCTCCTCACCGCGCCGCACCCGGGAGGACTGCTCCGGGCCGTCGTGCAGCGCCCGCCAGGGGTCGATGTCGGAGAAGTAGGTGGCGAACACCACGGTGGACTCCCGGGGCGCCAGCTCCGGGTAGTGCCGGGTGCGGAACTGCACGTTCATGCTCGGGCAGCGGATGCCGGTGAGCTCGGCGGCCTGCTGCTCGTCCAGGAGGTAGGTGGTGCACGGGTCGCCCTCCGGGAAGGGCCTGCGCAGACCCAGGAAGAGCGCGACGTAGCCGGGCGACAGCTGGCCCGGTTCGTCGATCAGCGAGGTGTAGAGCCTGCGGTAGGTGTCGTTGAGGTAGCGGCCCTTGAGCAGCTTCATCACCGTCGTGTGGCCGTCGGCGGCTGAGACCACGATGTCGGAGCGGAACTCCCGCCCGTCGCTCAGCCGGACACCCACCGCCCGGTCGTCCTCGACCAGGATCTCCTCGACCTTGGCGTTGTACGTCACCTCACCGCCGAGCTTCTGGTAGCGCTGCTCGATCGAGCGGGCCAGCCCGAGCGAACCGCCCTCCGGCACCCCGGCGGCCTGGTTGGCGTGCGAGGCGAGCTGGAAGTAGAAGGGCAGCACCGGAAACGCCGGGTGCTTCTCGTAGAGGATGAAGTTGAACGCCTCACGCAGCAGCGGGTCCCGGAACCGCTCGGAGTAGTCGGTCATCAGGACGGTGATCGACTTCCGGATGGTGTTGAAGTACGGGAGGAAGGAAGCCAGCATCCGCCAGCGCTCGATCCGGCCCATCAGCCCGACCGGCTTGAGGAACGGGTAGACCGCCAGCGCCTTGCGGAACGTCCGGATGCCGTCGCAGAACTCGCGGATCGGTGCCGCGTCGGCCGGCGAGATGCCCAGCAGATGGGCCTGCAGCCGGTCGGGGTCGGAGTAGAAGTGCACCGCCCGGCCGTCCCGGCCGCGGACGATGTTGAACACGTCGAAGTGCCGCATCTCCTTGCCCTGGAGGGCACCGAGCTCCAACCAGATCTGGTACATCTCGTTGCCCGGGCCGTTGCCGAGCAACCAGCTGATGCACCAGTCGAAGGTGAAGTCGCTGCGGTCCCAGCCGGTGCAGGAGCCACCGGGGATCTCGTGCATCTCGAAGACCTGGGTGCGGTACCCGTTCATCTGGGCGTAGCAGCCGGTGGAGAGGCCGCCGAGGCCGCCGCCCACGATGATCATCGTTTCTCGTCGGCGCCCTGCCGGCGGTGTTTGCCGTGCCAATTCCCTGGCCTTCCTCGTGGTCGTGCCGTTGCCGTTGCCGTCGCGCTTGACGCGTGTCGCGTATCGCTTGACGCGTGCGGTGCCTGCCGCTGTCGGGGAGGGCGCTCACCAGGCGATCGGGAGCGCCTGCAATCCGTTCACCATCGCGTCCGCCTTCCAGCGCAGCTCGTCCTCGGGGACGGCCAGCCGCAGGCCGGGCAGCCGGTCCAGCACCGTCTCGATCGCCACCTGGAGCTCCAGCCGGGCCAGATGGGCGCCGATGCAGTAGTGCACGCCGTGGCCGAAGCCGATGTGCGGATTGCCCGGGCGGTCCAGAACGAGGCGCTCCGGCTCCTCGAAGACCTCCGGATCACGGTTGGCCGCGGCGGTGGCGATCATCACCGCGTCACCGGCCCGGATCGTCACCCCGCCCAGTTCGACGTCGGCCGTGGCGTAGCGGGGCAGGCTGAAACCGGTGAGCAGCGGCACGTACCGCATCAGCTCCTCGACGGCCTTCGGGATCAGCTCGGGCTTCTCCCGAAGGCGGCGCAACTCCTCGGGGTTCACCAGCAGTTGGTGGAAGAAGTTGCCGATCTGGTTGGTGGTGGAGACGAAACCGGCGATCAGCAGGTCACAGGCGATCGAGAGCAGCTCGTCCTCGCTGATCAGCTGCTGCTCGCGGCAGGCCCGGACCAGCACGGTCAGCAGGTCCTCGCCGGGCTCGCGGCCGCGCAGGTCCAGCACGCCGGCCATGTACTCGATGAAGGCCTGGCCCTCCACGGCGAGCACCTCGCCGGGGGTGACGGCGGAGAGCACCGTCTCCGCCCACTGCCAGAGCATCCGGTGGTCCTCGGCGGGAATGCCGAGCACCTCGCAGATGATGGTGGTCGGCATCGGGATCGCGAAGTCCTCGACCAGGTCGGCCGGTTGACCGGCCGCGAGCAGACCGTCGACCAGCTCGTCGGCCAACTCCCGGGCCCGGACGCGCAGCCGCTCGACCCGTCGGGCGCTGAACTCCTTGGCCACCAGCGAGCGCAACCGGGTGTGCTCCGGCGGCTCGGTGGAGAACAGGCCGGCACCGCTCCGGGCGACCGGACGCATCCGGGGCTGGTCGTGGCCCATCGCCTCGGCGAGGCTGAAGCGCGGGTCGGCCAGCACCGTCCGCACGTCCTCGTAGCGGGTGACCAACCAGGCACCGTCACCGTAGGGCAGCCGGATCCGGGCCAGCGGCTGCTCACGCAGCTCGGCGTAGCGGGGGTGGAGGTCGAGGCCGAGCGACTCGAACGGGTAGGACAGCGACTGATGCTGCCTGAGCATGAGGTGGTCCACCTCTCGTGTGGGACTGCCGGGACTGCCGGAACCACTGGCGCTGGCAGGACTTCTGGGACTCTTGCGGCTGTGGGGGCTGTGGGGGCTGTGGGAGCTGTGGGAGCTGTGGGGGCTTCGAGGGCTATCGGGGCTGCCGGAGTGGGCCGGACCTCCGGCGCCGGGCGGGAAGGCGCAGGTCTCAGGACACATCGGTGGTCCCGGCGAGGATCTCCCTGGCCAGCCCCGCGTTGCGCGCGATGTACTCGTGGTCGAGCATCTCGGCGTGGGTGCCGAAGCCGCGGAACACCGCCGTGCCAGTGGCCGAACTGCCGTGCCAGGCCCCCTGCTCGCCGACCGCGTAGAGGGCCACCTTCGCATCGTCGGAGATCACGCTTACCGGCGCGGCGATCACCCCGAGGTTCGGCGTACGACTACAGAACTCCAGGTAGTCCCTGGCCTGTTCGCGGGTCTCCTGGGCGACGATGTCCGAACCGGTGTGCCGCTGCAGGTGCTCGGCCAGCTCCTGCTCGAAGGCCTGGACGTGCTCGTCACCGAGCGCGAAGGACTCCAGGATCCGGTGCGAGTCCATGATCACCACATTGGGCACCGCCCGCCCGCGCCGTTCCAGCTCCTTGGCCACCTCGAAGGCGAGGTTCCCTCCGAGCGAGTAGCCGAGCAGGGCGCACGGCCCGTCCGGCTGGATGGTGTCGATCAGATCGGCGTAGCGGCTGACCTTGTCGTCCCCCGAAACGTAGTTGAACGCGACCATCCGGTACTCCGGCAGATGCGCCGCGAACTGCCGGTAGACCAGGCCGTGGCCACCGGCCGGCGGGAAGCAGAAGATGGTCTGCTGCTGCTCCTGGTTGAACCAGAGGTACGGCTGGGCGCCGTCGAGCCGGCCGGTGATGATGTGCTCCAGCGTCTTGGCCATCCCGTGCAGGGTGGTGACCTTGAACAGCTGGCTGACCGGGATGCTGATGTTGAACTCGCCCTGCAGACCGTGGATCAGCTCGATCAGCTTGATCGAGCTGCCCCCCGACTCGAAGAAGTCGTGCTCCAGGCCGAGCTCCTCCACGCCGAGCAGCGCCCGCCAGTGTTCGGCCATCCGGATCTCGTACAGGGTGACCGGCGGTTCGGCGACCCGGTCGTCGGCCTCCGCCCGGGGCGCGGGCAGCGCCGCCACGTCCACCTTGCCGTTGGGGGTGAGCGGCAGCGCCGGCAGCTCGGCGAAGTACGTCGGGATCATGAAGGTCGGCAGGTATCCGGCCAGGTGGCGGCGGAGCTCCCGGCGGTCGACCGTGCGTCCCGGGGCGGGGACGCAGTACGCACAGAGCACGTTCTCGCCGCTCCGGTCGGGCCGGACGGTGACCACCGCCTGGGCGAGCTCGGGCCACTCCGCGAGCTGGGTCTCGATCTCGCCGAGCTCGATCCGGTGGCCACGCACCTTGATCTGCGAGTCGGCCCGGCCGAGCAGGTGCACCCCACCCCCGGCGTCCCAGCGGGCGAGGTCACCGGTGCGGTAGAGCCGGACCGGTTCGGTGCCGTCGGCTCCGCCGAGCGGCAGGGTGGCGAAGCGGCGGGCGGTCTGCTCCTTGTCACCGAGGTAGCCGAGGGCCACCCCGGAGCCCCCGATCCACAGCTCGCCCGGCACGCCGGGCGGGACGGGCCGCCCGTGCTCGTCCAGCAGGTAGAAGGCGCTGTTCGGGAACGGCCGCCCGATCGGGACCATCCTGCTGGGCTCCAGGCCGTCGGCCGGACCTTCGAAGTAGGCGCTGTCGATGGTGGCCTCGGTGAGGCCGTAGGAGTTGATCAGGCGGGTCGCCGGGCCGCAGAGCGCACGCAGGCGCTCGTACTCCTCCACCTTCCAGACGTCCGAGCCGACCACCAGCAGCCGCATGAAGTCCAACCGCAGACCGGACCGCTCACAGTGGCCGATCACGGTACGGACGACCGCCGGCACGAACTCACCGGCGTCCACCCGCTCGGTCCGCATCACCTCGTAGAGCCGGGCGGTGTTGAACAGCAGCTCCCGGCCGACCAGCACCAGGGTCGCTCCCGAGCAGAGCGCGCGGACGTAGTCCCCGGTGAAGACGTCGAAGGAGGGGCCGGCCATCTGGAGGTGGACCCGGGCGTCGGTCTCCAGCCGGTACTCGGCCCGCCAGGCCTGGTAGGCCGAGGCGAGGTTGCGGTGCGAGACCTGGACGGCCTTGGGCCGGCCGGTGGAGCCGGAGGTGTAGACGACGTACGCCGAACTGTCGAGGTCCACCGGCACGTCGGTGAAATCGGCGCCGGAACCGGCGAGTCCGGTGGGCCCCTCGACTTCGATCGACCCCTCGACTTCGATCGACCCCTCGACTTCGGCCGACCCGACGAGTTCGGCCGGCTCGACGATCCTGGCCGACAGCCCGCCGAGCCGATCCCGGTCGCCGACCAGCAGACCGGCGCCGGCGTGCTCGATCATGTACGCCAGCCGGTCGACCGGGTGACTCGGGTCCAGTGGGAGGTACGCCGCACCGGTGCGGAGCACCGCCAGCAGGGCGACGACCAGCTCCGGCGACTTGTCCATGCAGAGCGCCACCACCGCGCCCGGCCCGGCGCCCAGGGCCCGCAGCCGGGCGGCCGCGCTCCGGGAGCGCTCCTCCAGCTCGCCGTAGCTCAGCCGGGCGGTCGGCCCGGACTCCACCGGGGCGGCCACCGCCGGGGCGTCCGGGTCGGCGGCGGCCGCCCGCAGGATCAGCTCGTGCACCGGCTCCTCGTGGGCCACCCGCCGCTCGGCACCGCTCCACTCCCGGAGCACCCGGCTCCGCTCCGCAGGGCCGAGCAGCTCCAGCCGCGTGGCCGGCTGCTCGGCGCCCGCCCCGGTCAGCCCCTCCAGCAAGTTGATGTAGTGCCGGGCGAGACGGGCCGTCGTCTCCGGCAGGAAGAGGTCGGTGTTGTACTTGAAGACGCAGTGGAAGCGGCGCTCCGCCTCGTCCTCGTAGGCGGACAGCGTCAGATCGAACTGCCCCTCCTCCTCCGGGAGTTCGATGTACTCCAGGTGGTAGCCGTACTTCTCGGTGGCCACCTTGTGGTGCAGCAGGATGAACATCGCCTGGAAGACCGCCGAGCGGCTCGGGTCGTGCTGCAGCCCGAGCTTCTCCACCAGCAGCACGAACGGGTACTCCTGGTTGTCGAGCCCACCCAGCACGGTGGTTCGCACCTGGGCCAGCAGCTCCGCCACGGTCGGCGCCCCGGCCAGCGAGACGTGCAGCGGCAGCGGGTTGACGAAGTAGCCGTAGACGGAGCCGAACTCCTCGTCGGTGCGGCCGGTCACCGGGCTGCCGACGATGATGTCGTCCTGGCCCGAGTAGGCGTGCAGCAGCAGGTAGTAGGCGCTGAGCAGCACCATGAAGACGGTGACGTTGTGCTCGCGCGCCAACGCGTGCACGCGGGCGCTGAGCTCCTCGTCCAGGACGAAGAACTCGGAGGCGCCGTTGTTCGTCTGCACCGCCGGGCGCGGCTTGTCGGTGGGCAGGCCGAGGATCGGCACCTCGGCGGGCAGGTGCGAGCGCCAGTAGTCGAGCATCCGCGGCGCCTCACGGCCGGCCAGGAACTCGTTCTGCCGGTTGAGGAAGTCCAGGTAGCGGGCGGTGACCGGGGGCAGCTCGGGCGCCCGGCCCTGCCGCAGCCCCTCGTAGACGGCGAGCAGCTCCTCGATGAAGGTGAAGGTGGAGATGGCGTCCGAGATGATGTGGTGGACGGCCTTCATGATCACCCAGCGCTCCGGCCCGCGCTTGAACAGCCGGAACCGCACCAGCGGGTCGCGCTCCAGGTCGTACGGCCTGCGGTACTCACGGACGATCAGGTCGTGGACCTCGGCCCACTCCAGACCCTGGACGTCGAAGACCCCGAAGTCCGGCTCGACCTCGGCGCGGACCTTCTGGACCGCCTGGCCGCCGTCCAGCACGAAGTTGGCCCGCAGACTGGGGTGGCGACCGACCAGCGTCCGGAAGGCTGCGGCCATAAGCTCCGGCTCCAGCTCCACCCGGACCTCGACCGCACCGCCGATGTTGTAGGCGAAGCCGTCCGGGTTGAGCTGCTTCAGGAACCAGAGCGCCTTCTGGTTCTGCGTCAGCGGGTGGTGCGACTCGTCCTCGTACCGTTCGACCTCGGCCCCGCCGGTGCCACTGCCGTCGTCCTCGATCAGCTCGGCCAGACCGGTGTGCAGCTGGGCGACCAGCTCGGCCACCGGAGCGTTGGAGAGCAGCGCCACCACCGGAAGGGCGGTGCCGAGCTCGGTGTTGAGCCGGGCCCGCAGCTCCATCGCGAGCAGCGAGTCCAGGCCGAGCCCGCTCAGACCGGTGCCGGGCTCGATCTGCTCCGCGGGCACCCGCAGGACGGCGGCGGCCAGCGCGATGAAACGCTCGGTGAGCAGCGCCCGGCGCTCCTCCTCACCGGCCGCCCGCAGCGCCTCCAGCACGCTGCTCCGCTGCGGCGCCGGGGCGTTCTCCCGGGCGGCGGCCGCCAGGTCGGCGACCAGCGGCGGCGGAGCCGGGTACCAGGAGAGGAAGACCGGCCAGTCGACCACCGTGGCGACCAGCAACTGGGCGCGGTCCTGGCCCAGCACCCGCTCCAGCACGGCCATTCCGGTCTCGGGCGCGAGCGAGCTCATGCCGCGGCTGGTGCGGTAGTGCTCGATCAGGCCGAGTTCCTCGATCATGCCGGTGGCCCAGGGACCCCAGTCCAGACTGAGCGCGGGCAGACCGAGTGCCCGGCGGTGGTGCGCCAGCGCGTCGAGGAAGGCGTTCCCGGCCGCGTAGTTGGTCTGGCCGGCGGTGGTCAGCAGCGAGGCGATCGAGGCGAACAGCACGAAGTGGTCGAGCGGCTCATCGGCCAGCTGGCGATGCAGGGCGAAGGCACCCAGCACCTTGGGGGCGTGGACCGCGTCGAACACCTCGCGGCCCAGCTCCGGCACCAGCGTGTCGCGGACCTGCCCGGCCAGGTGGAAGACGCCCCGGATGGGCGGCGACTCCAGCGAGCGGTACTCGGCGAGCCAGTCCGCGAGGGCCCGTTCGTCGGTGATGTCCAGCGGCACCGGCACGGGCTGGGCGCCGAGCGCCTCCAGCTCACGCAGGAAGGCGACGTTGCGACCGGCGGTGCTCGCCGGGTCGAGGCCGCGCCACTGCTCGCGCGGGGGCAGCGGACTGCGGCCGACCAGGATCAGCCGACGGGCGCCCCGGCGGACCAGGGTCCGGCAGAGCAGCCGGCCGAGTGCACCGAACGCGCCCGTCACCAGGTAGCTGCCGTCCGCACGCAGGTTCGGCGGCAGCGGCCCGGTCAGGCCCTCCGCGGGGCGCAGCCGGTTGGTCAGCCGGCGACCGGCACGCAGCGCGATCTCGTCCTCGTCGGCCAGCGCGAACTCGCGCAGCAACGCGGCCGCCTCCTCGGTGACCGGACCGGCCGGGCCTAGGTCGACCAGCTTGCCGGGGTGCCCGGGCAGCTCCTGGTGGCGCAGCACCCGGCCGATCCCCCAGGCGGGCGCGCCGAGCGGCTCGACCGGCTCGCCGGGGGCGGTGGCCTGGGCCGCCCGGGTGACGATGTGCAGCCTGCTGTCCGGCAGTTCGGCGGCGACCAGGGCGGCCAGCGTGATCAGGCTGTACGCGCCGGTGCCGGTGTGGCCGGCCACGGTGGCGTGGTCGGCGCCCGCCAGTGCGGGCCGGTCGAGGTTCCAGAGGTGGACCACGGCGGCCGGATCGGGCGCCCCGGCAGCCCGCCGGTCGGCCAGCAGTCGGCTCAGGTCCGCGGCGGAGCCGGGCTCGACGGTGGACTCGCGCCCGTCGGCGGAGGTCCGGTAGCCGCTGCCCGGGCGGACGAGGTGGCAGCTGCCGCCACGCCCGGTGATCCGGGCGGCCAGCTCGTCGGCGACACCCCGGCCGTCGGCGAACAGGAGCCAGTGGTCGGGGTGTTCGGCCAGTTGATCGGGGGCGTTCGACGCGGCCGGCAGCTCCGACCAGGAGGGTTCGACGAGCCAGCCGTCAATGGTGGCGAGGCCGACGGCGGTGGAGGCCTTCTCGACGTCGGCGACCCGGAAGCCGGTGATCCCGCCCAGCGGGTTGCCGCTCTCGTCGTAGACGGCGATGTCCCCGACGATCTCGTCCCCGCCGTCGCGGGTCATGGTGGCGTGCACCCAGAGCGGCTGCTCGCCGACCGCGTCCAGGCGGACCTCGTCGATGGCGAGCGGCAGCTTGATGCCCGTACCCGCGGGGCCCGCCAGCAGGAGCTGGGGCGTCAGCAGGGTCTGGAAGAAGGCGTCCATCAGCACCGGGTGCACCTGGTGACCGGCGCCCTGCCCGGTGATCGCCGCCGTCGGCCGGACGACGGCCAGTGCCTCGCCGGGGCCGATCCAGACCTCGTCGATGCCCTGGAACGCCGGCCCGTAGTGGTACCCCAGGCCGGCCAGCGCGGTGTAGCAGTCGGGGCCGGTCAGGTGGCGGGCGGCGCGCCCGCGGATCCGCTCGGCGTCCAGCCGGTGACCGGGCCGCCGGCGCTGGCCGGGGCGGACGGTGCCGACGGCGTGGACGGTGCGCTCGGGCCCGTCACCGGCGGCGCCGTCAGCCGTGCCGGTGCTGATGGTGAAGGAGCCGTTCTCCGCGGAGAGGGTGAGCTGGACGGCGCGGCTCTCGTCGTCGGGCAGGAAGAGCGCCTTGCGCAACTCGACGCCGGCCAGCGCGGCGTCGGCGCCGCCGGTCAGCGCGCGCACCGCCTGGACGGCCATCTCCAGGTAGCCGGCGGCGGGGAACAGCACCCGCCCCTGGATCCGGTGGTCCTCCAGGTAGGGCAGCGCCTCGGCGTCCAGCCGGGCCTCCCAGGCGGGCTCGGCACCGGCGAGGCGGCGGCCGAGCAGCGGATGGTCCAGCCGGCCCCGGCGGATCTGCTCCACCGCCCGGGGCTCGACCCAGTGCCGGTCCCGCTTGAACGGGTAGCGCGGCAGCGGCACCGGGCGCCCGGCCGGCTGCAGCACCGACCAGTCGACCTCGACGCCGAGGTTGTGCAGGGCGGCCAACGAGGTGGTGAAGGTGGTCCGCTCGTCCTCCTGACGCCGGATCGAGGGCAGCGTGCGGACCTCTGGGAGGTCGGCCCCGCCCGGCCGGGCCTCCAGCGTCTCCTGGATCGAGCGGCCCAGCACCGGGTGCGGCCCGATCTCCAGGAAGAGGCTGTACCCGTCCTCCCCCAGCCGCTCCACGGCCTGCTGGAAGCGGACGCTGTCACGGACGTTGCGCCACCAGTAGGCGGCGTCCAGCTCGGGGCCGTGCGCGGTGCCCTCCTGGCCGGTGAGGTAGAGCGGCACCTGCGCGGGGCGGGCCTTGAGATCGGCGAGCGACTCCAGCAGCTCGTCCTTGATCAGCTCCATCCGGGCACTGTGGTACGGCACCTCGACGGTCAGCAGGCGGGCGAAGACCTGCTCGGCGGTGAGCGCGGCGGCCAGCTCGGCGAGCACCGTCTCGTCCCCGGCCAGGGTGAGCGAGGCCGGGCTGTTGATCGCCGCCACCGAGACCGCGTCACCGTACGGGCGGATCCGGCGGACCGCCTCGGCCTCGGTGAGGGCGACGGCGAGCATGCCGCCGGTACCGGCCAGCTTCTGCTGGAGCCGGCTCCGGTGCACCACCACCTTGACCGCGTCCGCCAGGTCGTAGACGCCGGCCTCGTGGAAGGCTGCGACCTCACCGGTGCTGTGACCCACCACGGCGTCCGGACGCACACCCCGGCTGCGCCAGAGCGCGGCGAGGCCGACCTGGACGGCGAAGTTGGCGGGCTGGGCGAGCCAGGTCTCGGCCATCCGGGAGTGCGCCTCGTCGGCGGCCAGCTCGTCGGTCAGCGACCAGCCGGTGAGCTCGGCGAGGTGCTCGGAGCAGCGCTCGACGGCCTCCCGGTAGACCGGCTCGGTCGCGAAGAGCCGACGGCCCATCCCCCACCACTGCGGGCCCATGCCGGTGAAGACCCAGGCCAGCCGACGGTGCCGGGCCTCGCGTCGCTGACCGGTCAGCACCCGGGGGTGCGGTTCGCCGCGCAGGTAGGCGGTGAGGGCCTCGTCCAGCGACTCGCGCGATTCGTAGACCACGGAGAGCCGGGCGTCGAGGTGCTGGCGGCGGTGGGCCAGGGTGTGGCCGAGGTCGGCCGGCCGGGCGGGGGTGCCGCCCCGCGCCCCGGCCAGCTCGCCCTGGATGCCGGCGGCCAGCTCGGGCAGGGCGGCGGCGTCGCGGGCGGTGAGCGGGAGGACGGTGGGACCGGACTCCCGCGTGGGCGGCTCCTCCACCGGTACCGTCCCGGGGGCCGCCTCCAACAGGACGTGGGCGTTGGTGCCGCCGAAGCCGAAGGAGTTGACCCCGGCCCGGGCCGGGCCCTGGTGCTCGGGCCAGGGGGTGGGCTCGGTCGGGATCTCGAACGGCAGGGTGGCCGGGTCGATCGCCGGGTTGAGCCGCTCCAGGTTGATGTGCGGCGGGATGAGCCGGTGCTTCAGCGCGAGCCCGGTCTTGATCAGCCCGGCCAGGCCGGAGGCGGACTCGGTGTGCCCGATGTTGGTCTTGACCGAGCCGACGTAGCACTTGTCGCCGGGGCGGCGGCCGACCGCCAGCGCCCGCGCCAGGGCGTTCGCCTCGATCGGGTCGCCGACCGGGGTGGAGGTGCCGTGTGCCTCGACGTACTGGAGGCCGCCGGGCGTGATGCCTGCCTCGGCGCAGACCCGCTCGATCAGGGTCACCTGGGCGTCCGGGTTGGGCACGGTGATCCCGTTGGTGCGACCGTCCTGGTTGACCCCGCTGCCGATGATGACGGCGTGGATCGGGTCGCCGTCGCGCCGGGCGTCGGAGAGCCGCTTGAGTGCGACGACCGCGACGCCCTCGGCCCGGACGTAGCCGTCGGCCGAGGCGTCGAAGGTGCGCGAGCGGCCCTCCGGGGAGAGGAAGCCGCCCTTGGTCTCGGCGATGGTGTACTGCGGCGCGATGTGCAGCAGGGTGCCGCCGGCCAGTGCGAGGTCGGTCTCGCCGCGCAACAGGCTCTGGGCCGCGAGGTGGACGGCGACCAGCGAGGAGCTGCAGGCGGTGTCCAGGGAGACGCTGGGCCCCCGGAAGTCGAAGCAGTGCGAGATCCGGTTCGACACCATCGTCATCATGGTGCCGGTCGCGGTGTGGGCCGCCAGGGTCTCGAAGGAGAGGTCCGAGAACTGGACGATCTTGTAGTCCAGGGTGAACGCGCCCACGTAGACGCCGACATCGCGCCCCGCCAGCTCACCCGGCTTCTGCCCGCCGTCCTCCAGGGCCTCCCAGGCCACCTCCAGCAGCTTCCGCTGCTGCGGGTCCATGTGGTCGGCCTCCCGGCCGCTGATCCCGAAGAACGCCGGGTCGAACTCGTCGAAGCCGTCGATGTAGCCGCCCCGGCCGCCGACCAGCCGGCCGGGCTTCGCCTTGTCCCGACTGCCGAGCGTGCCCACGTCGTAGCGGCTGCGCGGAGTCGGCGTGATGCAGTCCTTGCCGTCGACCAGGTTCTGCCAGAACGACCGGTGATCGCTGGCACCGCCCGGAAACCGGCAACCGATTCCGATGATCGCGATCCGCTCGGGGCCACCGGCGGGACCGGAGGAGGCGGGAACACCGGTGGCCGGTGCGGAGACGGTGGAGGCGGCGAGGGCGGTGGAAGCGGCCGGGGTGGCACAGCGGGCGTCGGAGGCGGTCGGGGAATCAGAGGGGTCGGGGAATGCGGCGAGGCATGAGTCCGTCATGGTCGAGTCCTTGTGTCAAATGCGTTCGCGCGCGCGGCACCGGCGTGGGA
The DNA here is from genome assembly GCF_040655255.1 of Kitasatospora sp. NPDC050463. Taxonomy (NCBI): domain Bacteria; kingdom Bacillati; phylum Actinomycetota; class Actinomycetes; order Kitasatosporales; family Streptomycetaceae; genus Kitasatospora; species Kitasatospora sp. NPDC050463. The sequence goes on along the minus strand of NZ_JBFAJO010000050.1, from coordinate 53,244 downwards.
GCTTCCGCACGGGCGGGGGGACAGCGGCTGTGGACCGGTCGCAGGCAGGCCGGAGACCGGACCGGCCGAAGGGGACAGGCCGAAGGTCGGGGAATGCACGGACGGATGGGCGGCAGAGCGGCGGCGGAGCAGATCGGCAGAGCAGGCGGCGGCGATTCGGAACGGCGGACGGCGGCGCGCGGGACGGCACCGCCGGAACGCGTTCGGGATCGCAGCGGACGACAGGGAGACGGCGGATAGCGGATAGCGGCAGGGAACGGGTGCGGCGGCGAGCGGAACGTCAGACCGGGTAGTCGTCGGCCCGCACCGGCCGGCGCCAGGCCTGGAGATGACTGGCGATCACCTCACGCGTCCGGGGGAAGTCGGACGGACGCTGCAGCCCCACGGCAGCCGGCCGGCGGCCCGGCCGCCAGGTGAAACTGCCGAAGGCGTGGTCCCAGACCGAGAGGTCGGACCCGTAGTGTCCGGCCTCCGCCAGATCGACGCTGTGGTGCAACCGGTGCTGCTCCGGGCCGGCGAAGACGTGATTGAGCACACCGATCCGGACATCGACATTGGCGTGCACGAAGTAGCCCTGAGCGACCACGAACAGACCCACCACGAACACCGATTCGACCGAGAAGCCCGCCAGTGCGAGCGAGAGCTGCACGGCCCCCTGGGTGAGCAGCACGTCGACGATGTGATTGACCCCGTTGTTGGCGACGTTGACCTTGTCGGGCACGTGGTGGACTCCGTGCAGCCTCCAGAGCCATCGATTGGTGTGACTCCAGCGGTGCATCAGGTAGTTGGCCAGCGATCCCAGCAGCAGTGCCGCCGGGATCTCCACCCAGACCGGCAGCGTCGGGTGCGGCGGCGCCGCCCACCCGACCACGGCCGACACCGGCACCTGCGACAGCGCCCCACCGATCATCGTCAGCACGAAGTAGGTGCCGTACCAGCCCCACTCGCCGACACTCGGCCGCCATTCAGGTTCGTACGGGATCAACCATTCGAGAACCGTCAGATAGCCGATCGTTCCGATCAGGAAGAACTGGCTCACCCGACCGAGGTCCCAGCGCCAGCGCAGGGCCGCTGTCGCTATCGACACGAGCATGGCCAGGAGGAACGGGTAGGCGACGTGACGTAGCACGGAGCGCAACTGCTCACCCATGGCTACCCCCCCTTCGCGAGCCACCATCGAACGATCACTTAAAGCATTCGTTCCGATACTAACGGTACCCGGAAGGGGATGCGAGGCATTTTTGAAAAGAACCACAATCGCCGCAATTTGTCGGATAATAGGTAGTCAAACGATCCACTATCCGCTTTACCAATTCCGCAGGACGCCTTTCTCATCATCAGATCAAAAGACTGACAGATGTCATTCATGCGTCACCGGCTCAGCCACACCACCGGCGCCGAACAGCCGTCCGCCCGCCCGCCCATCGGTGAACGGGCAGGCGGGCGAACGGGCGGACGGACGGGCTAACCGAGTCGCACCGGCAGGTTCCGACCCGCGACGAACGCGCTGATCGCCGAGTTCACCGACAGCGAGTGGTCGTTGAGGAAGAAGTGCCCGCCCGAGAAGGTCCGCACCGAACAGCCGCCGGTGGTGTGCCCGGCCCAGGCCTTCGCCTCCGCCGCAGTGACCTGCGGATCCGCGTCCCCGGTCAGCACCAGGACGGGCTGCCCGACGGAGTCCTGGCCCGGCCGGCTGCGGTACGTCTCGGCGGCCCTGTAGTCGCTGCGGATCGACGGCAGCACCATCTCCAGGATCTCCGGGTCCCGCAGCATCAGCGGATCCGTCCCGCTCAACCGCTCCAGGTCCCGGATCAGCGTCCGGTCGTCCGACCGGTGCACGTCCTGAGCCGGGTCACGCGGACGCGACGGCGCCCGACGCCCGGAGACCACCACCCCCTGCAACGCGATCCCGGCCCGCTCCATCCGGACCGCCACCTCGAACGCCACCGACGCCCCGAGGCTGTGCCCGAACAGCGTGAACGGCCGGTCGGCCCACGGCAGCAGCTCCCGCACCACCTGATCCGCGAGCTCGTGGACATCCTCGACGCACGCCTCGCCGGCCCGGTCCTGGCGCCCGGGGTACTGCACCGCCAACACGTCCACCGAGGTGGGCATCGCCCGCGCCACCGGCAGGAAGTACCCCGCCGAACCCCCGGCGTGCGGAAAGCAGACCAACTGCGCCGGCGCGGCGGGCGCCGGCTGGAACCGCCGGATCCAGAGACTGCTCCGCTCCGGCGCCGCTGCGTACCGTGGCATTCCCATCCCTCACCCTCCCCCGGGCCACCCGAGACGGCCCACCTGGCTGCCATTCAAGCCCCGCCGCCGCACCGGGACCAGATGCCCATCCCCCTCATACGCCCCGCCCCACCCCTACCGACCCCCCTGAGCACCACCACCATGACGCCCCATCACCCCGCACCACCCACCCCCGGAGAACGCGAAAGGCCCGATCGGATCCATCCGACCGGGCCGCGTCCCGCTTGAAACTCCCCCGCGCCTCACCGCACCCATGGGAAGTCCTCTCCCCGGGCCCCGGGATCCGCTTCTCAGAAGTGTCCGCACCGGGCACCATCATGGGGATCCTCGGCCAGTCGCAGATCTGCGTGACCAGCCGTTACGTCGAGACGACCGCTCCGACGCCCCCGTAAGGCCGCCAGGCGAACGGGCTGCCGGTTAGTTTGGACGCCCCCTCAGTTTGATCGTGCACAGTGCCGCGTCGGCGTCGTAGGCATTGCGGACCAGCTCCGTGATCCCCAAATCGGGGTGTGGAACCAGCTCTTCGCCGAGACGGGCAAGGATCTCTGGGGCGAAGCAGAGTCGATGGTCGATCAAACGAGCCTCCCCTGTGGGAACGATGCCGGGGCCGGTCCACGTCCCCTTGCCCGCATGGTAGCCGGGCATCAGTGCGACAGGGCAGGGCGCAGCTGGCGACCGGACAGCACCTGAGCACTGCCGGCCATGCCTAGAAGAAGAGCAGCAGCGCGAGTTCGGGCTGTCGGTCGGTGGCGGCGGAGAGCCGGGCCCGGGCATCGGGCAGGTCGGCGGGCAGACAGACCGCCGCCGCAACCACCTTCGGCTTCGCTTCAGATACTCAGGTCCGCCATCACGTTGGCCAGTGCCTCCTTGTTCGTGACCCACTCCGTGTCACCGGAGGACACCGAGTACTGCACTGCCTTGAGGACGGCTTCGCTAGCCGCGGCTGGCCGCGCCAGGTGTGCTCGCATGTATTGCTTGAAGAGCGCGGGCAGCACGCGCCACAACCCCTGACCGCGCTCGCGTCCCGGCTCTCCCAGGCGCGGAGGCTCTTCTACACCTGCCGGTACGCCGAGCTCGAAGGCGCGTTGCCGTCGCTGATCGCCGACCTTCGCCAGGCCCAGGACGCCGCCCGCGGCGGCGATCAGGCCCTGTCCGGGCTCCTCGCGACGGCGTACCAGACCGCGGTGAGCTTGTTACTCAAGCTCGGCGACCACGGCAACGCCTGGCTCGCGGTCGGCCGGGCCATGGCCGAGGCCGAGCGGAGCGCCGACCCCGTGGTGATGGCCTCCAGCGTCCGCGTCCAGGCGCACGTCCTCGCGCGCGACCGGCACACCGCGCCAGCCGTCACCCTCATCCGGCACACCGCCGACCAGCTCTCCGGTAGCTACGACCGGCGCCCGCCCGAGTACCTCGCCGCATTTGGACTCATGCTCCTACGCGGGGTGACGGCAGCGAGCGCCGGCGGCGACCGTGCCACCACCGCCGAGTTTCTCGCCGAGGCCCAGGAGGTCGCGCGCTACGTCGACCTCGACAGCCCCGAAGCCTGGGCAAACTTCAGTCCGACCAACGTCGCGCTCCACTCGGTGAGCGCCTCGGTCGTCCTCGGCGACGCAGGAGCGGCGCTGGAAGCCGCCCAGCCCCTGATGCGCAGGCGCATCCCGGTCCCCGAGCGCCGGGCGCGAGGCCGCCAGACGAACGGCAACGCGCTCCGGCCCCAACCAGCCGGAGCCGAGGCCGCGGCCGGGACCGGGAACACAGGGGCCACCCGCGGCGGTGATCAGGACGCAGAAAAAGGCAAAAGCCCCAGGTCACGGCGAGTGAGTCCTGGGGCTTTCACAGAGCCGCCTATGGGATTCGAACCCATGACCTACGCATTACGAGTGCGTTGCTCTGGCCAACTGAGCTAAGGCGGCACCGTTGCCGCACGTGGTGGCAACGCGGGCCAGTCTACACAGGTTCGCGGGTGATCCGTAACGGGCTTCCGCGGCGGCGTGCTCAGGCCGAGGAGACGGCCAGCTTGGCGGCGAAACCCGCGAAGAGCACGGCGACCGCGCTGGTGAGGCCTGCGGAGAGCCGCTTGCGGCGGCGGAAGGCGGTGGCGAGGGTGGTGCCCGCGAAGATCAGCATGGAGAGGTAGAGCAGGCTGAAGGTCTGCAGGATGCCGCCGAGCAGGGCGAAGGAGAGGGCGGGCTGTCCGTAGGAGGGGTCCACGAACTGGGTGAAGAAGGAGAGCAGGAAGAGGATCGCCTTCGGGTTCAGCAGGCTGATCACCAGCGCGCGGCGGAACGGACGCTCGGTGGATTCCGGGGCGGCGGCCTCGGCGCTCTCGGGGGCGGCCGCGGCGGCGCGGTGCTCGCGCCAGAGCTGGCGGGCGGCGCGGAGCATGCCGACACCGATCCAGAGCAGGTAGGCGGCGCCGCCGAACTTCACCACGGCGAAGACCGCCGGGTTCGCCTCCAGCAGCGAGGCGGCGCCCAGCGAAGTGAGGCTGATCAGGGTGAAGTCGCCGACGAAGACGCCGGCGGCGGCGGTGTAGCCGGTCCGGACGCCCTTGCGGGCGGCGACGGACAGCACGTACAGGGAGTTGGGGCCGGGGAGGAGGATGATCACGAGGGCGCCGAGGATGTACGTCGCCAGGTCGTTGACTCCGAGCACGGTGGGCTCCGGTGAGGTGATGGCAGGGGCGGCAGGCCGCTCATCGTAACGTCGTACCGGTCGGCAGTTGAAGCCGAAATCATCCCGCCCCCACCCGCCCTCGCGCCCGCGCCCTACCCGCCGCAGCGCTTCCCCTGCTCCGGCACCGCACCGCCCAGCAGGTACCCGTTGACCGCCCCGTCGACGCAGACGTCGTGCCGGCCGTACGCGGTGTGGCCGTCACCGTCGAAGGTCAGCAGCCGACCGGACTCCAGCTGCCCGGCCAGCGACTGTGCCCACGCGTACGGGGTAGCCGGATCGCGGGTGGTGCCGATGACCACGATCGGGGCGGCGCCGGCGGCCCGGACGGTGTGGGCGGCGCCGGTGGCCCTGACCGGCCAGTAGGTGCAGGTCAGCGCCATCCAGGCCATGTCCCGGCCGAAGCGTGCCGAGGTCCGTTCGAAGTCCGGCACTGCCTGCTGTACGTCGGCCGGGGCGGCGAACGGCGCGGGGAGGTCCAGGCAGTTCACCGCCATGTTGGCGAACATGAGGTTGGGGTACGAGCCGTCCGGCCCGCGTTCGTAGTAGGAGTCGGACAGCTTGAGCAGGGCGGTGCCGTCGCCGGCCTTGGCGTCGGCGAGCGCGGTGCGCAGCTTGGGCCAGAGGAAGTCGGCGTACATGGCCTGGATCACGCCGGTGGTCGCCTGTGACTCGGTGAGGCGGCGGGCGCCGTCGGCGGTGGTCAGCGGCTTCGCGTCGACGGCGGCGAACAGGGCGGTGAGCTGGTCGCCGACCTGCTGCTCGGAGCGGCCGAGCGGGCAGTCCTCGCGTTCGGCGCAGTCCTTGGCGAAGGCCGACCAGGCGGTTTCGAAGCCGCCGGCCTGGGTGCGGTTACCGCTGAGCGCGTCGAGCGACGGGTCCATCGCGCCGTCCAGGACGATCCGGCCGGTCCGGCCGGGGAAGAGCCCGGCGTAGGTGGCGCCGAGAAAGGTGCCGTAGGACTTGCCCACGTAGTTGAGCCGTTCGTCGCCGAGCAGCGCCCGCAGGATGTCCATGTCGCGGGCCGCCTCGACGGTGCTGAGGTGGGCGAGGCGGTCGCCGGCCCGCTGCCGGCAGCCCTCGGCGAACTCCAGGTCGGCGGCCACCAGGGCGTCGATCTCGGCCTGGTCGTCGGGGGTGATGTCGGCGGCGGTGTACGCGTCCATCCGCTCGCCGGTCAGGCAGGTCACCGGGCTGCTGCGGCCGACCCCGCGCGGGTCGAGTCCGACCAGGTCGTACCGGGCGCGCACGGCGCTGTCGTACGTTGCGGCGACGGCCTCCACGTACTCGACCGCCGAGCCGCCGGGGCCTCCGGGGTTGAGCAGCAGCGAACCGAGTCGGCCGCCCCCCGCGCCGCCCGAGCCCGAACCGGACCCCGGCACCGCTCCCGACGCCGATGCTGACGCCGATGCCGCCCCCGACGCCGAACCGGTCGGGACGGCGAGCGCGCGGACCGCCGAGAGCGTGAGGTCGCCACCGCCGGGGTGCTCGTAGTCCAACGGCACCGTGAAGGTCGTGCACTCGAAGCCGTCGTCGCACGGCTGCCAGGCCGGCCGCTGCCCGTAGTACGGCGCCAGCGCGGCGGGGACGGCCGCCGGGAGCGGCTCCAGCGGCGTGGCGCCGGGCCGGACTGCGGCCGCCGACACGGAGGCCCCCGGGGCGAGCGCGGAGGGCAGCGGGGCGCCGGGCCCGATGGTGTCCGAGGACGCCGCCCCGGGAGTGGACGAGGTGGAGCTGCACCCGCCGACCAGCAGCCCGGCAACGGCCAGCGCCGCAGCCACCGCCCGCCCGCGCCCGTTCCGCCCTGCCCTCATCCGGTTCCCTTCGGGTGCGGGGGCGCGACCGCTGCCGTCGCCCCTGGTACCGCGCAGCGTAGCCTCGCCGGCGCCCTGCTCAGGACGCCTTGGCCAGTGTCTCGGCCAGGTACTGCGCCGCCTGGCGGACCAGCCGCAGCCGCTCCCGGTCGGCCGTGTAGTCCTGCACGTTCTCGGAGATCCGGACGTCGGCGCGGGCCGCCGCGCCGGTGCCGCCGCGCAGCGCCGCCTGGAGCTTGCGGGCCGCGTCCAGGCCGGCGGCATCGGCCTTGGCGGCGGCCAGCAGCAGCTTCGGGGCGGCGTTGGCCGGGGCCTCGGCTCCCGTCCGGGTCAGTGCGACGGTGTCGTACCGGCCGGAGACCGCCGCGGCCGCGCCGTACAGGTCGGGGCGGGCCAGGCCGGCGGCGGCCGCGCAGGGCGCGCCGCCCTCGACGCCGAGCGTGCCCCAGGAGGCCGGGCCGGGCGGCAGGGTGCGGAAGGTGGCCGCGATGGTGGTGCGCAGCGCGTCGTCGTCGGCGATGGCCTGCGGCGCGGCGGCGACCAGGTCGCACGGGTGCTCGGTGCCGTTCGGCGCCTCGGGGGCGACCAGGATGAACGGACGGGCCTTGCCGGTCTGGACGGCGGAGCCGAGGCCCTCGAAGACGTCCGGGACTTCGGTGTCGGCGGTCTTGCGCGGGGTGGCCGCGTGCATCACGACCACCGGGAAGCGGCCGTTCGGGTCCTTGGCGTACTGGGCGGGCAGCCAGACCCGGACGTTGCGCGGGTGCCCGTCCGGGCCGGGGACGGCGGACTGGAGCAGCTCGCCGCCGCCCGGGTGGCCGACACTGTCGAACCGGCTGGCCACGGCCGCCGGGGCGGGCGCCGGAGCGGGCGCGACGGCTGGCGCGGCCGGGGCGGGCGCTTCGACGGCAGGGGGCGCGGCCTGCCGCGCCCCGCCCTCGCTCGCGGTGTCGGCGGCGAGCTCCGCGGAGCCGGACCGCGAGGCCGACCCGCCGAAACCGCCGAAGGTGCCCAGGGCCGTCAGCAGGGTCAGCGCCGTGACGCAGACACCACAGACCATCGCGCCGGCCGCGCGCAGCAGCATCGGCCGCTGGTCTCCGGTCAGCTCGTAGGTCTCGGCGGCCCGCAGGTCACGCCAGCGCAGCAGGGCGCTGCGGGCGAGCCAGATGCCGCCTGCGGCGGCTGCCAGCAGGGGAACGACCAGGAGCGAACGGACCATGGGACGCACCGCCTCGGGAGGAGGGCCCGACGACCGGTGGGGGCCGGTGCCGGACGGGACGCGACGGCCCCGGCGTCGGGGCGCAGTCGGCCCCAGCGTGCAAGACGACCCGGCGGTCACACGCAGGTGTGCCCGGCGCGTACGGTCCGTTCACTCGAAGGTGGGACACCCGAATAGCGCGGGAAGCCCTACCGGCGAACGAGGCCGCCTCAGCCCGCCCGCAGTGCGACGGTCATCGCCTCGACGGCGAGCAGCGGGTCGACGTTGCGGTCCAGCGCCTGCCGGCAGGCGAGCACCGCCTCGATCCGCCGCAGCGTGCCCTCCGGCAGGCCGGCCTGGGCGACCCGGTTCAGCGCCTGCCGCTGGTCCTCGTTGGCGAGCGAGCCGGTGGAGCCCAGCTGGAGGGCGAGCACGTCCCGGTAGAAGCCGAGCAGGTCGAGCAGGGCGACGCCGAGCGTCTCCCGGCGGGTGCGGGTGGCGCGGCTCTTCTGCCGCTTCTCCAGCTCCTTGACCGCCCCGGCCATGCCGCGCGGCGCCTTGCTGCCCTCGGCCGCGCCGTACGCGGCCTTGAGGTCGTCGGTCTCCTTGGTGTCCTGGGTCTCGGCGAGCGCCTCGGCATCGGCCTTCGCCGTGTCGACCAGCCGCTGGGCGGCGGCCAGGCAGCCGCCGATGTCGCCGACCTCCAGCGGGATCCGCAGCACCTCCGTGCGCCGGGTGCGGGCCTGGTCGTCGACGGCCAGCCGGCGGGAGCGCTCGATGTCCCCCTGCCCGGCGAGCGCGGCCAGCCGCGCCGTCCCGGGGTCGACCCCGTCACGGTTCACCAGCATGTCGGCGACCGCCTCGGCGGCGGGCTGGCGCAGCACCAGCAGGCGGCAGCGCGAGCGGATCGTGGGCAGCACGTCCTGCACGGAGGGCGCGCAGAGCAGCCAGACGGTGCGCGGGGAGGGCTCCTCCACGCCCTTGAGCAGGGCGTTGGCGGCGGCCTCGGTGAGCCGGTGGGCGGCGTCGACCAGGATCACCGACCAGCGGCCGCCGGTCGGGTAGCTGGACGCCCGCAGTACCAGGGCCCGCATGTCGCCGACGCCGATCGACAGGCCGTCGGTGCGTACGTACTTCACGTCCGCATGGCTGCCCGCCAGCACGGTGTGGCAGCCGTCGCAGAAGCCGCAGCCGGGCGTGCCGCCGAGCGCGAGGTCCGGGCTGGTGCACTGGAGGGCGGCGGCGAAGGCGCGGGCGGCGGTGATCTGGCCGGCCCCGGGCGGGCCGGTGAAGAGCCAGGCGTGCGTCATCAGCGAGGCGTTGCCGCCCGGCTGCGTCGCGGCCCCGCGACCGGCGGCCGCCGTCGCCCCGGCCGCCCGGGCCGCGGCGGTCAGCTGCTCGACCACCCGCTCCTGGCCCACCAGGTCGTCCCAGACGGCCACTGCTGCTCCCAAGCTCGGTACGGACTGCGCCGGCTCCCGCCCGCCAGCGCGCCGGACGGCGCTCCGGGCACGGTCGCCCGCGGTCGAGCATACGTGCCCGGTACGACGGCGGGCGGTGCCGCCGGAGCACCGCCCCGGCCGCACCGCCCGCCGTCCTTCGAGTCACTGCCGGTCGGGACCGAAGCGCCGCCCGTCGGGCCCGGCGACCCGCCGAGCGTTCACGTGGTGCACCACCGCCCGGGCCGACGGTCAGGTCCGGCGACCCCAGCGCCGGCCCTTGCCCTTGCCCTCGCCCTCGCCGTCCGCCCGGCCCGGGCCGCCCTGCCCACCGGCTCCCTGCCCACCCGCGCTCGCCGGAGGAGGAGCGGCCGCGCCGCCGCGCGGGTCCTGCGGCTTCCGGTCGGCGGGACCGCCCTGCTCCCAGCGGGCCCACTCGTCGCGCGAACCCAGCAGGGTGTCGGTGAGGCTCGGCAGGTCGTCCATCGGGGTCTCCTCGGCCCAGGAGGGCCGGGGGCGAGGCTCGGCCGCCGGCTGCTCCTCGACCACCGGGAGCTCCCGGGTGGTGTCGACCGGCGGCACCCGGTCGGCCGGGCGGCCCGGCTCGACCCGGGGCAGCACCTCGGTGCGGTCGGTGCGGTCGGCGTGGTCGCGCCCCGCCCCGGACCGCTCGGCGTCCGCCGAGGGCACCCGGGGCAGTACGGCCGTCTCGTCCGCCGGGGCGGCGGGGACGACCGGCAGCTTCGTCGTCGCATCGGCCTCCGGAGCCCGGCTCGCCGACGCACCGCCGGCGGCCGCGGCACCGGCCGCCTCGGCCGCCCGAACGGCGGCCCGGCGGTCCCGCTCGGAGATCTCCTGGGTGGCGTCCTCGGGTTCCCGCACCACCCGCAGCTCGGTGGTCACGTCGTCGACCGGTCCAGCGGGCCGGTCCGCCCGGTCCGCCGCGCTCTCGGCGGCGGCAGCGGCCGTGGCGAGCGCTGCGGCCTGCGCCAGCCGGGCCTCCTCGGCCCGCTGCAGCGCCTCCTCGGCACGCCGGCGCTGCTCCTCGCGCTGCAGCTCCCGCTGCCGCTGGAGCTCCGCCTGAGCGGCCGCCTCGTCGGCGAGCCGCTTGCGCTCGGCGGCCTCGGCGGCCAGCCGGACCTCCTCGGCCGCACGCTGCCTGGCCTCCTCCTCGGCCCGTCGGCGGGCTTCCTCCTCCGCCTTGCGCCTGGCCTCCTCGGCCGCCTTGCGCGCCGCCTCGGCGGCGCGGCGCTCGGCCTCCTCCTTGGCCAGCCGCTCCTTCTCCGCCTGCTCGGCCCTGAGCTGCTCCAGCAGTTCCAGCCGCTTGCGCTCGGCGGCCTCCTCCTCCGCGCGCCGGCGGGCCTCCTCGGCGGCGCGGCGCTCGGCCTCCTCCCGGGCGAGCCGCTCCTGCTCGGCCCGGGAGGCCTTCTCCTGCTCGGAGAGCGGCAGCTCGCGGTCGAGCCGGTGGCGGATCGCGGTGGTGACGAAGCCGGGCTGCTGGCTTCCGTCCACGACCAGGTACCGGGCCGGGTCGGCGGCGGCCAGTGCGAGGAAGCCGGACCGGACCCGCTGGTGGAACTCGGTCGGCTCGGACTCCAGCCGGTCCAGCGCCTCGGTGAACCGCTCCCGCGCCCTGGTCGGGTCGACGTCCAGGACGACGGTCAGGTCGGGCACCAGCCCACCGGTCGCCCAGCGCGAGATCCGGGCCACCTCGGTGGCGGCCAGGTCGCGGCCGGCGCCCTGGTAGGCGATCGAGGAGTCCATGTACCGGTCGGTGATCACCACCGCGCCGCGAGCCAGCGCCGGGCGGATGACGTTCTCGACGTGCTCGGCGCGGTCGGCCGCGTAGATCAACGCCTCCGCACGGTGCGACAGGCCGGTGTTGCCGACATCCAGGACGAGGCCGCGCAGCCGCTGCCCGACGGGGCTGCCGCCGGGCTCGCGGGTGAGCACCACCTCGTGGCCCTTGCCCCGGATCCACTCGGCGAGCGCCTGGGCCTGGGTGGACTTGCCGGCGCCGTCCCCGCCCTCCAGGGCGATGAAGAAGCCGGTGCCGGTGGTGCGGTGCGGAGCCGGCCCGGCGGCGCCGCGCACGGCGTCCATCAGGTCCCGGCCGAACGGGGCGGTGCCCCGCCGGTCGTCGGTCTTGAGCAGCACGACGGCCGCGAGCACCAGGGTCAGCAGCCCGGCGGTGGCCACCGCGAGGGCCGCGCCGCCGTGGATGAAGGTGAACGAACCGGGCTCGACGGTGCCGTACGCGACCTCGCCGTAGGCCGCGGCGATCAGCGGGACGACGATCAGCGCGCCGCCCACCACGGCCCGCAGCACCGCGTACAGGTGCTCGGTGACCTTCGGCAGCCGGTCCTCCTCGACCTCCTGGGCGAGCAGGGAACGCCCGGTCGAGACGACGATCCCGGCGGCCAGGCCGGCCAGCACGGTCAGCAGCAGCACCAGGACGAAGTCCAGCACCAGGCCGGCCAGGATCAGTGCGACGCCCTCGGCCAGCAGCGCCAGCGCGAGCAGCCTGCGGCGGGAGAGCGCGGGCAGGGTGGCCCGGGTGAGCCGGGCGCCGAGCGCGGGCGTGCCGACGGCGGCGAGTACCAGCAGGCCGTAGCCGATCGGCCCGGCGCGGTGCTCGGCGGCGGTCAGCAGCGCGAGCGCGGCGACGCCCGCCATCGAGGCGTAGGCGGCGGCGACCGAGAAGGTGAAGTACGGGGCTCCGCCGGTGCGGCCCTTGCTCAGGGCGGGGCCGGGCGTGGCATCGGCCGGGGCCCGCAGGCTCCGCAGCGGGGAGTGCGGGGCGGCCGCCGTCGGGCCGCCGGGCAGCTCCTGCAGGTACGCCCGAACGGCCGAGACCGTGAACAGGACGGCCGCGCCGAGCGCCGCGAAGGTGGTCTGGTGGATGCGCAGCCAGTCCGAGCCGAGCGCCGCGAAGACGTTGTTGACCAGGGTGAGCGCGACCAGCGCGGTGGCCGCGAGCGGCACGGTGGCCCAGCCGGTGCGGCGGTCCAGCGTCCGGACGCTCTCCAGGTTGGCCACGGACGGGCGCTGCTCGGCCGGGGGCAGGAAGGGGTTGGCCGGCGGCAGCAGGCCGGGCACGGCGGCGGCCTTGGCGATCGCCCAGACCCGCTCGGCCGCGCCGGTCACGAAGACGGTGGCGAGCAGCACGTAGGTCGCGGCGCCGGAGGGCCTGGGACCGGAGCCCAGCCAGACGATCCACCAGGGCGCGATGCCGATCAGCACGGCCCGCAGCACGTCCGCGCCGAGCAGCGTCCAACGCCGGTCCAGCCTGCCGCCGAGCAGCCCGTGCACCGGGCCGAGCAGGGCGACGCCGACCAGCAGGGTGGCGGCCAGCCGCGCCGCGAAGACCGCGGCGACCGCGAAGGCGAGGCTGCGCGGCACGTCGCCGAACTGCCCGCCGAAGGCGGCCGCGATCACGGTCAGCGCGAGCAGCACCAGCAGTCCGAGCCGGTCGGCGGTGCCGCCGATCAGCTGAGTGGTCCAGAGGCGGCGGTACGGACGCAGCCGCAACAACGCCCGGGCCCGCTCACCGGGAGTCCCGGCGGGCGCGACCTCGGGCAGGTCGGGCGTGCCGGCTCTGGCGGCACCGCCGGCGCCGGGGGTGGGCTGCTCCTCGCTCGTCATACGGTCAGCGTAGCGGTCGGCACCGGCCGGAAAAGAGGGGTGCGGGCTTCCGGATACCCGTCATTGCAGGGTTGTGACGCGCCGCGCACATGCTCGGCACCACCTGCCGGAGGGCCCGGCCCACCGTGCCGCGCACCGGTCGCCCACAGACCCCGGGCCCGCGCCTCCGGAGAGGACGCGGGCCCGGTGCCACCGGTGGAGGGTCAGCCCTCGTCGGTGGCGGTGGTCTTGCTCGCGGCGGCCTTCTTGGTGGCCGTCTTCTTCGCGGCGGCCTTGGTCGTCGTCTTCTTGGCCGTGGTCTTGGCCGCGGCCGTCTTGGTGGCGGTGGCCGTCTTGGTCGCGGTCTTCTTCGCCGCCGTCTTCTTCGCCGGGGCCTTCTTGGCCGTCTTCTTCACCGGCCCGCGCGCCCGCTTCTCCGCGAGCAGCTCATAGCCGCGCTCGGGCGTGATGGTCTCGACCTCGTCGTCCTTGCGCAGCGTGGCATTGGTCTCGCCGTCGGTGACGTAGGGGCCGAAGCGGCCGTCCTTGACCACCACCGGACGCTCGCTGACCGGGTCCGTGCCCAGTTCCTTGAGCGGCGGCGCCGCCGCGGCGCGGCCGCGCTGCTTGGGCTGGGCGTAGATGGCCAGGGCCTCCTCCAGGGTGACCGTGAACATCTGCTCCTCACTGGTGAGCGAGCGGGAGTCGGTGCCGCGCTTGAGGTACGGGCCGTAGCGGCCGTTCTGCGCGGTGATCTCCACGCCCTCCGGGTCCACCCCGACCACGCGCGGCAGCGACAGCAGCTTCAGCGCGTCGTCGAGCGTGACGGTGTCCAGCGCCATGGACTTCAGCAGCGACGCGGTGCGCGGCTTGACGGCGTTCTTGCCCGTCTTGGGCGTGCCCTCGGGCAGGATCTCGGTCACGTACGGGCCGTACCGGCCGTCCTTGGCGACCAGCTGGTTGCCGCTGACCGGGTCCTGACCGAGCTCGAAGTCGCCACTGGGCTTGGCCAGCAGCTCCTCGGCCAGCTCGACGGTGAGCTCGTCCGGCGGCAGCTCCTCCGGGATGTCGGCGCGCTGGCCCGGCTCGCCCTCCACGGTGGAGGCGCGCTCCACGTAGGGACCGTAGCGGCCGACCCGCAGGGTCAGGTCGTCGCTGATCCGGAACGAGCTGATCTCCCGGGCGTCGATCGCACCGAGGTCCGTGACCAGCTCCTTCAGCCCGCCCAGGTGGTCGCCGTCGCCGTTGCCGGCCTCGGCGGCTCCGCCGGTGGCGTGGCCCTCGCCCTCACCGAAGTAGAAGCGCTTCAGCCACGGCACGGACTTCGCCTCGCCCGCCGCGATGCGGTCGAGGTCGTCCTCCATCCGCGCGGTGAAGTCGTAGTCGACCAGTCGGCCGAAGTGCTTCTCCAGCAGGTTGACCACGGCGAAGGAGAGGAACGACGGCACCAGCGCCGTCCCCTTCTTGAAGACGTAGCGGCGCCCGATGATGGTGTCGATGATCGAGGCGTAGGTGGACGGGCGGCCGATCTCCCGGTCCTCCAGCTCCTTGACCAGCGAGGCCTCGGTGTAGCGGGCCGGCGGCTTGGTGGCGTGGCCCTCCGGGGTGAGCTGCTCGGCGGCCAGCGGGTCGCCCTCGGTCACCTGCGGCAGCCGGCGCTCGCGGTCGTCCAGCTCGGCGTTCGGGTCGTCGGCGCCCTCGACGTAGGCCTTGAGGAAGCCGTGGAAGGTGATGATCTTGCCCGAGGCGGAGAACTCGGCGTCCCGGCCGTCCGAGGAGCGGCCGCCGACCTTCACCGTGACCGACTGGCCGACCGCGTCCTTCATCTGGGAGGCGACGGTGCGCATCCAGATCAGCTCGTAGAGCCGGAAGTCGTCACCGCTCAGGCCCGTCTCGGCGGGGGTGCGGAAGCGGTCGCCGGACGGGCGGACGGCCTCGTGCGCCTCCTGGGCGTTCTTGACCTTGCTGGCGTAGGTGCGCGGCGCGTCCGGCAGGTAGTCGGCTCCGTAGAGCTGCGTGACCTGCGCCCGGGCGGCCGTGATCGCGGTCTCCGACAACGTGGTGGAGTCGGTACGCATATAGGTGATGAAGCCGTTCTCGTACAGCTTCTGGGCCACCTGCATGGTCCGCTTGGCGCCGAAGCCCAGCTTGCGGCTGGCCTCCTGCTGGAGCGTGGTGGTGCGGAACGGCGCGTACGGCGAGCGGCGGTAGGGCTTGGACTCGACGCTGCGGACGCTGAACGCGGTCTGCTCCAGGGCGGCGGCCAGCGCGCGGGCGGCCTGCTCGTCCAGGTGCAGGGTGCTGGCGCTGCCGGCCTTCAGGCGGCCGTCCGAACCGAAGTCGCGGCCACTGGCGATCCGCTTGCCGTCGACGGCGGAGAGCCGGGCGCCGAAGGTCTCCGGGTTGGCGGCGTCGGCCGGGGTGCGGCCGGTGCCGAAGGTGGCGACCAGGTCCCAGTAGGAGGCGCTGCGGAAGGCGATCCGCTCGCGCTCCCGCTCGACCACCAGACGGGTCGCGACGGACTGCACCCGGCCCGCCGACAGCTTCGGCATGACCTTCTTCCAGAGCACCGGCGAGACCTCGAAGCCGTAGAGGCGGTCGAGGATGCGACGGGTCTCCTGGGCGTCGACCAGGCGCTGGTTCAGCTCGCGCGGGTTGGCCACCGCCTCCTGGATCGCGGTCTTGGTGATCTCGTGGAACACCATCCGGTGCACCGGCACCTTGGGCTTCAGCACCTGCTGGAGGTGCCACGCGATGGCCTCGCCCTCGCGGTCCTCATCGGTGGCGAGGAAGAGCTCGTCGGACTCCGCGAGCAGCGACTTCAACTTGCTGACCTGGGACTTCTTGTCCGCGTTCACCACATAGATGGGCGCGAAGTCGTGGTCGACGTCGACGCCGAGGCGGCGTACCTCGCCGGTGTACTTGTCCGGGACCTCGGCCGCTGTGCTGGGCAGGTCCCGAATGTGCCCGACGCTCGCCTCGACGATGTAGCCGGGGCCAAGGTAGCCCTTGATCGTCTTCGCCTTGGCCGGCGACTCGACAATGACGAGTCGCTGTCCGTGCGCGGTCTCGCTGCTCGGGGACACCTTCGCTCTTCTCTCCCGGTCGTTATGTGAGCTGGTCGGCGCTGGCAGCACGGGCTGCGCTCCGCCCGACCCCTCCACCGTCCCGGGGCAGCCGCTGCACGACGACCCCACCAGCGGAGTGTGACCGTACCCCGGCCACCCTTGTCAAACGGAAGGATCCTGCTTTTTCACCGGCAAGGCCGACCGACGCCACTCGAACGGTAACCCGATGATGGAGGATCGTGCCCCGTGGAGGGGGGCTTCGGCGGGTTTCGAAGGATGGAATGACGGATTTCAAAATCTGTCAACGGAAAATCGACACGCTCCGGCTTCGGTCCGACGGCGGGGGGCGGCGAGCGCCGGGATGCACTACGGGCCGGTTGCATGCCTTGTACCCCGGTATGTCCATCAGCCTTTGCGGCGGGTGCGGCGGGGTGGCGGGGTGGCGGGGTGGCGGTGTGGCGGTGTGCCGGTGCGGCGGTGCGGCGGCGTGACCGGGCCTGCGCGTCGGGCGGGAACGTGCCGAATCCGACCGGAACGAGCCGGACCTGACCGGAATGCGCCGGACCGGTCGAGTACCCGCCGGACCGCGCGGCCGAGGTCCGGTCGCGCTCAGCCCCCGAGACCGACGCTGATCAGGACGGCCCCCGCGGCCACGCAGCCGGCTCCGAGCGACGACCAGAGCAGATCGGCCACCGCGGCCCGGCCGGTCTCCGCCGCCGCCAGGACGACGCGGCTCGGCCGGCGTGGGTCGTAGGAGATACGGACGGACGCACCGGGCGCGAAGCGGGCCGGCCGGCGCAGCGGGGTGTGACCGCGCGGCCGGGTGCGCACCAGCTCGGCACATCGCCCCGGGCCGGAACCGCCGGTCACGGCCGGCGCGGAGAAGGAGAGCAGCGGCGCACTGTCGAGCTCACCGTGCGCGTCGGCCTCGGCGACCACCGTGGCCACCGCCGGTACCCCCCGGCGCCGCACGCCGTGTCGAAGGCGCACTTCGGCCGCGCACCAGAGCAGCAGTGCGCTGCCGAAGAGGGCGAGCACGGTGCCGCCCACCGCGGCCGTCATCGTGTCCACGCCTTGCCCCCAGCTCTGTCCACAGCCTGTGGACAGAGCCTCACAGTCGGGGGCCAACGCGGGACAGCTGTGCAGCGACCGGCGGGCGAACCGGGGGATACGGGGAGATGAACCGGCCGGACGACGCCGGGCCGGACGACGCCGGGCCGGGCCCGCACTCGTGCGGGCCCGAGCCGCTACGGGACAGAGCCGGTACGGGACAGCGCTGGTGAGCCCGAGCCGGTACGGTGCGGGCCCACACCGGGTTACGTCCGAGAGCCACCGGGCGCCCGGCGAGCGGCGTCGGTCAGTCGACCGGGCGGATGAACCCCTGCTCCGTGAGCAGCCGCAGCGACTCCGGGACCCGGTCCCGAAGCACCACCCGGTCCTCGCCGAGCAGTTGCGCGATCGCGTCCACGATCTCGCCGGCCGACAGCGTCCCGTCGCAGACCCCGGCGAACCCGGCACCCACCGTGTCCACCTTGGTGGCACGCCGCATACCCCGGTTGTGACGCAGGATCACGTGCTCCGGATCCTCCGCCCCGGGTGCGCCGACCTGCTCCTGGACCACCTCGTCGGCCAGCACGTACCGGGTCGCGAGCAGCCCCGCGTCGTCGTGCGTGCGCAGGTAGTCCTGCCGGTCGAACCACTCCTCGATGTGCGGCCCGAGCGGCTGCTCCACCGGGTGCGGCCACTCCTCCACCCGGACGGTCGGCCGCTCGGCACCGCTCGCCCGCAGGGTGATCCAGCCGAAGCCGACGCCCTCGACCCCGCCCTCCTCGAAGGCGTCCAGCCACTCGCCGTACCGGGCCTGGTAGTCGCCGCCGGGGCCGCGGTGGTCGCCGCCGTCACGCAGCCACAACTCGGCGTACTGGGCGACGTCCTGGACCTCCCGCTGGACGATCCAGGCGTCCAGGCCGGTGCCCGCCACCCAGCCGGCCAGCCGGTCGTGCCAGTCCTCGCCCTTGACGTGCTGCCAGTTGGCGAGCAACTGGCAGTAGCCTCCCGGCTCCAGGTGCGCGGCGGCGGAACGGACCAGACTGCGGCAGAGGTCGTCGCCCGCCATGCCGCCGTCGCGGTAGGTGAACCGGCCGCCGGGCGAGATCACGAACGGCGGGTTGGAGACGATCAGGTCGAACTTCCGCTCCCCGACCGGCTCGAAGAGACTGCCGTCGACGGCTTCGGTGTTGTCGAAACCCGAGAGCGCGAGGGTCAGTTCGGTGAACCGCAGGGCGCGCGGATTGAGGTCGGTGGCGGTGACCCGCTGGGCGTGCCGGGCGGCGTGCAGCGCCTGCACCCCGGAGCCCGAACCGAGGTCCAGGGCGGCCCGGACCGGCCGGCGTACCGTGATGTTGGCCAGCGTGGTGGACGCACCGCCCACCCCGAGCACCAGGTCCTTGCGGGCCACGCCGTGCGCGGTCTCACCCGAGCCGATCCCGCCCGCGCCACCGACTGCACAGCCCAGGTCGGAGACCACCCAGGCGTCCGAACTCGGCAGACCGGCAACCTCGTTGGCGTACGGGCGGACGTCCACGGTGGCCCGCACAAGATCGCCGTCCGGGCGCAGCCAGCCGTCGGTCAGGCAGTCCTCGACCGGCAGCGCGGCGGCGGCCGCCCGGTACGGCACGGGCTGCTGCAGCAGGAACAGCCGCACCAGCGTCTCCAGCGGACTGCCGCCGCGGGTGGCGCGAAGGGCCGGCACGGCCTCGCTGCGCGCCAGCGCGGCGTAGCCGGTGGGCCCGAGCAGGTCGAGGCAGCCGTCGGCGGTGTACGAGGCCGCGAGCAGCGCCTCGCGGAACTTGGCGAGGCGGGTCGGGTCGAGAACGGGGCTACTGATCACCCCGCCATTGTCCCCCGGGCCGCCGGCCCCGCTCCCCCGCCCGGGCCAACCGCACTGCCGGACGACCGGTCCCTGCGGGGCTCCAGGAGGCCCCGAGGCCCCACGCCCGGTCGGCTGACGGGCGGCTGGGGGCGGCTGACGGGCTCCTGGGGCGGCTGGCGGTCGGCTGGCTGATGGCTGACGGTCAGCGGCCGGGTCGGCCGCTGACCGGTCGAGTCAGCTCGCCGACGGGACGGCGGCGGGGGCGGACGGGGCCGAGGCCGCGGCCGGGTCCGTCGCGGCCGCACTGCCCGTCGGGCTCGCGCCGTCGGTCGCGCCGGGTGCCGGGGTGCCGGTGCTGCCGCCGGCCGCCGGAGCCCCGCTCGCGCCGGCGGTCGGTGCCGCGGTGGCCGAGCCCGGCTTGCAGCCCTCCTGCTTGGCCATCGCGGCACCGAGTTCGCCGCGCTGCAGCTTGGCCTGCGCCTGGGTGGAGAGCGAGGCCAGCTGCTGCAGCTGGTCGGAGACGCTGCGCAGCCCGTCCGCGAACTTCGCCTGGTCGTCGTTGGACAGCGCGTCCAGCTTCTTCTGGACGTCCAGGTAGCCGTCGGCCGCCTTGTTGAGCTCGGTGACGGTGTCCTTCTGGAGGGTCCCGCCGTCGTCGACCTTGGGCGCGCCGGCGGAGTCGATGGCCGCGGCGATGTCCTGGTTGGTCTTGGCCAGTCGCCCGATGTCGGCGGAGAGGCGCTTCTGCAGATCGCCCGGCGCCTCACCGGTCTTCACCTGGCCGGTGTCCGACAGAGCGGTCTGCGCCTGGGCGATCGGGTCCTTGGCCGCGCCGCAGACGCTCGCCGCCCAGGACTCCAGCTGCTTGCTGTTGTCGTCGCCGCAGCCGACGGCGCCGAACGCCAGCAGCGCGCCGAGCGCGGGTACGGCCAGCAGTCGCTTGTTCACCGGGAGAAGCCCTTTCGGTTTCGGTCGTCGAACTGCGAACCTACACGGCTCCCACCCGCCCCCTGGTTCCCGCCCGCCCGCCCCGGGTCGATCGGCCTCCCCGAGCCCCGGCCGGACCGGCTCAGGCCCGCTCGACCCTGATCGGGTCGCCCGGGCGGACGGTTCGCAGCACGTCGGCGTCCGCGTCCAGGGCGCCGAGGATGTTGCAGGGTGCGGCCAGCCGGCACTCCCCGTCCCATGAGATCGGCGTCGGCCCGTAGGGCAGCGCGAGGCTGTCTCCATCATCCAGAACGCCACCGTGCCCGGCTCGACGACCTGGCGGGCGCCCTCCTCCCTGGGCACGCTGACCGGCGTGCCGAAGTACACCTCCTCGCCCCAGGTGCTGGCCGACGAGCTGATCGGCAGGACGGCCCAGAGCGCCTCGGCGGTGGGCGTGGCCTCAAGCGTGGCGAGCGCCTGACCGGCAGGCCACAGAATGCGAATCCGCATGGGTTCCCTCATTTACGACAGGCCCGAATCACCGATCGGACCCGGTCGTACCGAAAGCAGGGAACCGCTGAATTCAACAACTTGTCAATGCCCTCCCGCCAGGTGGACGCTCGGCGGCAGGACCGGCAGCCGCGGAGGCAGGCAGACGGTGACAGGCCCAGGAACCAGGGCCAAAGGCCAGAGACCGGAGGAGAAACAGGACACCGGCCACAGGCCGCGATGCCGGCGGGCGGGCGGCCGCGAGGAACGCACCCCGAACCGAGGAGTCGGCCCGGGTCCTGCATCGGGGAAGGCGAAAGGACGGTCCGCACGCGTCCGCGTGCGTCAGAGCGCCATCGCATCGACCGAGACCGGCCAGCTCATCCGGATCAGGCCACCGCTCGCGCCGCTGGTGACCTCCAGCTCCTCGACCAGTCCGGTGATCACGGCGAGACCCAGGGTGTCCTCGTCCGGATCGCCCTCGGCAGCACCTCGGGCCGGAACGGTGGCGGGGCCCGCCTCGTCCTCGACCTCGATGAGGAAACGCTTCTCCTGGTCCGTCAGAGCGACCCGGACCGCACCGGTGATACCGCCACGCTGGTGCAGGCCGACCGCCCGCGAGCACGCCTCACCGACGGCGAGCCGGACTTCGTCGAGCACCGACTCGTCGACCCCAGCTCGTCTTGCGACAGCCGCAGCGACCAGCCGGGCCGTACGGACATGCTCGGGAAGCGCGCTGAATCGAAGTTCGACGGTTGCCATCTCTCCCCTTCGGGGTGTCCGGCCGGGGCCGGGCATGCGGGGCCCCGGCGGGCCGGGATCAGCCGGCCCCGGGGCGGCCGGGAGACCGGGGCCACGAGGGCCCCGGACGCCGGACGCGTGGATCGGGCGGGCCGGCACAGGGCCGGCCCGGCCGGGTCAGTCGGTCGAGTTGACCGCGTCGTCCACCGAGGTGTGGATCGGGAAGACCTTGGTCAGGCCGGTGATGCGGAAGATCTTCAGAA
This sequence comes from Kitasatospora sp. NPDC050463, assembly GCF_040655255.1. NCBI lineage: Bacteria > Bacillati > Actinomycetota > Actinomycetes > Kitasatosporales > Streptomycetaceae > Kitasatospora > Kitasatospora sp. NPDC050463. The sequence goes on along the minus strand of NZ_JBFAJO010000050.1, from coordinate 31,880 downwards.
TTCGCTCCTGGTTGCAGACCAGGCGCAGCGAGCCCTCATGGGCACGCACTCGCTTCAGACCGCCCACCAGCACGCCCAGACCGGTCGAGTCGAGGAAGTCCACGCCCTCCATGTCGACGACGAGGTGGTAGTTGCCGTCGTTGACGAGCTCGACCAGCTGCTCCCGCAGCTTCGGGGCGGTGTACACATCGATCTCGCCGCCAACCTCGACGACCGTGCGATCGCCGACTGTACGGGTCGACAGGGACAGGTCCACGGAACCTCCAGCACCTTGCCTTGCTACGTCATTGCGATCTTCGGCCGGACGGCCGCCACCGCATGGATCGCGAACCCCGGACGCGCCCAGCCACGCGTGGCGAGCCTCAGCGCTGCGACCCCCGGCCGTACGGCCGTCACGGCCACATTCAACCACCTGCGACCATGCCCGCACGATGGCTTACGACGATTCTCCGTCACGCCGGTGACACACTGGGTCCTCATGCCGCCCCGTCACAGCCTGCCCGAGGCACTGCTCACGACCCTGTCCACCACCCGGGGGCGGTCGGACCGGCTCACCCATACGGAGCACCTTCCCGCCCGACCAGCCCGTTATTCACCGTGGCCCGACTCGATCCGGTCCGAGATCGTCGACTCCGCCCGGGTGCTGGGCGTGGAACGTCCCTGGGCCCATCAGGCAGAAGCGATGAATCTGGCCAAAAGCGGCCATTCTGTGGTGATCGCCACAGGGACGGCTTCGGGCAAGTCGCTCGGCTATCTGGCACCGGTGCTCAGCGACCTGCTGGACGGCACCGAAGCCCGCAACGGCCGCGGCGCCACCGCGCTGTACCTGGCCCCGACCAAGGCGCTCGCCGCCGACCAGCGGCGACGGGCCGCCGAACTCGCCCCGCCCAGGGTCCGGCCCGCCCTCTACGACGGCGACACCCCGCCCGAGGAGCGCGAGTGGGTCCGCCAGTACGCCTCGTACGTACTCACCAACCCCGACATGCTGCACCGCGGCATCCTGCCCGCCCACGCACGCTGGTCCTCCTTCCTCAAAACGCTGCGCTACGTGGTGGTCGACGAGTGCCACAGCTACCGGGGCGTGTTCGGCTCGCACGTCGCCCAGGTGCTGCGACGGCTGCGCCGGATCTGTGCCCGGTACGGGTCCTCACCCACCTTCCTGCTCGCCTCGGCCACCACCGCCGACCCCGCTGCCACCGCCCGCCTGCTCACCGGGCTGCCCGCCCAGGCCGTCACCGAGGACGCTTCTCCGCGTGGTCCGATGGTCTTCGGCCTCTGGGAACCGCCGCTCACCGAGAACGTCGGCGAGCACGGGGCACCCGTTCGAAGGACGGCCACCGCCGAGGCCGCCCACCTGCTGACCAACCTCGTCGAGCGGCAGATCCGCACCGTCGTGTTCGTCCGCTCCCGCCGTGCCGCCGAACTCGTCGCGCTCCAGACCCAGGACCAGCTCGGCCGACCGCTCGCCGACCGGGTCGCCGCCTACCGCGGCGGCTATCTCGCCGACGAGCGCCGGGCGCTGGAACGCGATCTGCACACCGGCCGCCTGCTCGGCGTCGCCTCCACCTCCGCTCTCGAACTCGGCGTCGACATCTCCGGTCTGGACGCCGTCCTGATGGCCGGATATCCCGGCACCCGTGCCTCGCTCTGGCAGCAGGCCGGGCGAGCCGGGCGCGAGGCCCAAGGCGCGCTGGCCGTCCTGATCGCCCGCGACGACCCGCTGGACACCTACCTGGTGCACCACCCTGAGGCGCTGTTCGCCACGCCCGTCGAAGCCACCGTGCTCGACCCCGACAATCCGCACGTCCTCGCCCCGCATCTGTGCGCCGCGGCCGCCGAGCTCCCGCTCACGGACCCCGACCTGGAGCTGTTCGGCCCCTCCACCGGCCCGTTGCTGCCCGTCCTGGAGCGGCGCGGACTGCTCCGCCGGCGCGGTGGGGGCTGGTACTGGACCCGCCGCGAACGGGCGGCCGACGCCGTCGACCTGCGCGGCAGCGGCGGCAGTCCGGTGCAGATCGTGGAGGCCCCGACCGGCCGGCTGCTCGGCACGGTGGACGCCTCGGCCGCCCACACCACCGTCCACACCGGGGCCGTCCACATCCACCAGGGGCGCAGCTACCTCGTCCGGGACTTCGACCTGGACAGTTCCGTCGCCCTGGTCGAACCGGCCGACCCGCCCTACACCACGGCCGCCCGCGACATCACCTCCATCTCGGTGCTCTCCACCGACACCTCCCTCGCCTGGGGCGAGGGCCGGCTCAGTTTCGGTTCGGTGGAGGTGGTCAACCAGGTGGTCGGCTACCTCCGCAAACGGATCTCCACCGGGGAGATCATGGGCGAGACGAAGCTCGACCTGCCGCCCCGCACCCTGCGGACCCGCGCTGTGTGGTGGTCCGTCACCGAGGACCAGCTGCTCGACGCGGACATCCCACCCGACCAGCTCCCCGGGGCCGCACACGCCGCCGAACACGCCTCCATCGGCCTGCTGCCGCTCTTCGCCACCTGCGACCGCTGGGACATCGGTGGTGTCTCGGTGCCGCTGCACCCCGACACCCAGCTGCCCACCGTGTTCGTCTACGACGGCCACGCGGGTGGGGCCGGATTCGCCGAACGCGGCTTCCAGCGTGCCGCCCAGTGGCTCACCGCCACCCGGGAGGCGATCGCCGCCTGCGAGTGCGAGCGCGGCTGCCCGTCCTGCGTGCAGTCGCCCAAGTGCGGCAACGGCAACGAACCGCTGGACAAGGCGGCTGCCGTCCGACTGCTCGACGTCCTGCTCGACGGCGCGCCTGCAGTCGACGGTGACCAGGACCGAGGTCAGGCCCAGGACCAGGCCCAGGACCAGGCCCAGGACCAGGACCGAGGTCAGGATCCGGCCCAGGACCAGGACCAGGACCAGGACCGAGGTCAGGATCCGGCCCAGGACCAGGACCGAGGTCAGGACCAGCTCCGGGGCCGGTCGAGTGGCGGGGACGAGGCCCGGGGCGGGGCGGCCTGGCCGTCCACTGGGGACTCATGAGCCGCCCCCCGTCGCGCTGACATCCTCGTCCGTCGGGGCGGCCGGAGCGCGGACCAGGCCTGCTCGGGAACGAGCCCGGGCCGGTCCGATCGGCAGGCCCACCGGGACTCCACCGATCCGGACCTCCGCCACCACCTCGACGGCGTCCGCCTCCCGCTCCACGGTGCAGGAGACCACGGTGGCCGCCTGCGCCTGCGCGATCCCGGCCGCCCGACCGCACCCGCCGTCCGGGTCCAGCAGCAGCCGGTCGGCCGCCGCCAGGGCCGCCAGATCGGCGGCCGACTCAGCCCGGTGGCGGGCGCCCACCACCGCGCCGACCGACAGGGTCGCGGCGAACGTCGCACAGCCGAGCACCGCGAACGCGATCAGCCAGACCGTCGCGGAGCCGCCGTCGGGCCGACGCCCCGCCGTGCAGGCGGTCCGGGCCCGCGCCACCCGGCCCGCCAAGGCCGCGACCGGACTCAAGACGGCCATGGACCCACACCTCCTCCGGTGCTCACCAGGGTGTCCTCCCGCGCCGCCACGGCGGCCGCGCCGAGCCGTACGGAGAGCAGGCCGGCGAGCTTGCCCGGGGCCGCCGACGGGGCGTCTACCGTGACGCGAACCGTGTCGGCCTCGACAGCCACCTGTACGGCTGCCCCGGGCGGGGCGGCCGCGCGGGCGATCGCGGCGGCGTCCGCCTCCCCGCGCGCGGCCGCCCGGGCACCCACCCGCGCCGCATCGACACAACGGATCTGCGCAGCCGCCGCGAGCACACCCCAGATCAGCATCACGGCGAGCAGGACGAGCGCCGGCAACGCCACCGCCGTCTCCGCCGTGACGAAGCCCGCGTCACGACGGCGGGGCCCTACCGGCCGAGGGGATCCGGCCGACCACCCGGCCGACGGGCCGTCACGTCGCATGGAGCGCCCGGTCCAGGAGGTCGGTCAGCGCGCCGAGGATGGCCGCACTGGTCACCACCTTGTACAGCCCGGCGGCCAGCGCGCACGCACCGCTCGTTATCTAGGGTTGTCAACCCAAGGTCCGAGGTCAGAGGCGGATCTGCCCTTCTGTCACATTAGGCACGTTGCTCCGTGTCGGCGGCCTGCCCGGCGACTCTGCGCGACTACCGTGCACGGATGGACTGGTGGACTCTCGCCTTTGCTGCCGTTGCAGCTGCCGCTGCCCTTGCTGCCGCCCGCTGGGGTTGGCTCGATCGCCCCCAGCATGGGTGGAATATCCGCAGGACACGGGAGCCCGAGCTGGACGAGCGGACCGAGGGGACCGAGGGGAGCGAAACCTACAGGAAGCAGAAGACGACGTTTGCGGTACGCGCGGTCGGGACGGCCGTGGCGCACAACGTGGAGGTGAGGGTTGCCGGCGCTCTCACTTACAAGTCGAAGGCCGGATCGCGCATGTACCAGCCTTCCATGGGAGCCGGTTCGAGACCGATCGTCTTCGACGTCTGGCTGTCGGACACAACGGACTCGAAGCTCTACATCGAGATCCTTTGGACCCAGCTGCGGCCGTACCGGCAGCTTGGAGAACGTATTGAAGCCGAGTCCTTGGCCTGGGAAAAGTGGCGGTGGAACTGGAATTGCATCTGCCTACGCCGCAGGTCAGGAGGCGGATGGTGGACAGCCCGCCCCGTCCGGACGTCAGGTCGCTGGGTGCCCACCCGCAGGAGGGCGCGCGCCGAGATTCCGGTGACCACCGAAGCATCGGCCTGACGGCCGATCCGGCAGTGCCGCGCCCGCTTCGCTACGTCTAGCCCGGACGGCGGCATGGATGCCCTTCCGTACGACGTGTTGGGCTTCCAGCCGCGCGGGAGCCCCGGCGGGGGCTCCTCCGGACCCCGCCCCCGCCGGATTCAGCCGGGTCAGCTGGCCAGTGCTTCGCCGAGTCGCGCGTGGGCCGGGCCGGAGAGGGTCCGGTGCAGGGTTTCGGCACGCGAGCGGACGAGCCCGTCCCGGTACGCGACAGGCAGTTGCTGCCAGACCTCGGCGGCCATGTCGGCTGCGGCGGTCTGGTCGCCGTCCAAGCTCAGGCAGGTCGCGGCGTCCATGGTCAGCAGGGCCCGGGTCATGACGGACGGCGACCTGGTGAGGGCGAGGGCTGCTTCCTGTTCGGCGTTGGCCTCACGGGTGCGGCCCATCAGCGTGAACGCCTGCGAGAGATGGACGTGGTGCTTCTGCAGCGGGTAGCCGAACCAGGTGTCGGCCGCCTGCGCGGTGTCGAGGTGCTCGGCGATGGTGCGGGCGTCGGCTACCGCGCGAAGGGCCCCTCGGTGGTCGCCGATCGAGGCCAGGGCACGCGCGGTGACGGCGGCGGCCAGGGCTGCGGCAGCCGTGGGGGTTCGGCCAGCCTCGTGGCGGGCGCTGATGGCCAGGTTCGCGGCGGCGTTCGGGGCGCCGTAGTTGAGCGGGACCATCGCGTGCCGGGCCAGGACCCAGGCCAGCATGTGCCGGTCGCCGGATTCTCGGGCGGCCTTCTCGGCGGTGGCGAACCAGCCGTGGGAGTCGCGTTGGTCGGCCCGGTCGTGCTGGATGATCGCCACCAGCCCGGTGATCCCGGCTGCCGTGCGGGCCAGGTCGGAGCGGGTGGAGGCGGGGTGCGGGCGGCTGAGGACGTCCTGGAGGAGGCTGAGGTCCTGGCGCATCTGAGCCAGCACGACCTCCGGTGCCCGCCCGTGGTACCCGCCGCGGTGGCGCTCGAACGCTCCGTCGAGGTAGGCGAGGTCGCCGGCGTCGGAGCCGGACAGGCCGGCGTCGATCCCCTGCCGCGCCTCCGCGATGCCGGGCAGGGCGACGACACCTGTCGTCAATGCCGCCGCGCCGAGAAACTGTCGTCGGTTCACCGCCGTACCCTCCTCTCCGTCCACTTCGACCTGCTGCCGGTGGAGCCGGCGCCAGCGCCGCGAGGCGGCCACCGCTCGGGCGACCTCCTCCACCGAGAGCCCGTACCCGTCGGCCAGCAGCCGGTGCCACCTCGGGGTGGGCAGACGCCGCTCGGTCTCCCAGCGCTTCAGGTTCTCCGGGTCGAACCACGTACCGCCCTGAGCTGCCTGTAAGAGCAGAGCCTGCTCGTCGCGGGTGAGCGTGGCCGCTTCCCTGGTTCGCCTCAGCACGGCGCCGATGCCGTCTGGAGCCATCATGCCCGTCCCCCAAGCCCTTGACTGACCGGTGCCCGATCCTGGCCCCCTCAAGCGGCCCCCCGCGCAAAAAATGCACCCCCTGCTGGCACCACCGGAGGTACCACGAGCGGGAGTTGACTGTGTACCAGCCAAGCGGGCCACCGGGCGGGACCGATTCCTTCCCTCCGTACGGCTCATCCAAGCCCCCCAGCTCCGGCCTGACGCCCCGAAGGGTTCCTTCGACATGCGCGTGTGCAGCAGCAGCTTCCTCCTGATCCGCGACCCCGTCTCCGTGCCCGTCAGCCGCCAGCGGCTCGGCCGGCTGCTCAAGCAGTGGGGAGTGCGCACGGACGCCGACAGCCGCATGGCCCTGGAGACCGTGATCTCGGAACTCGTCACCAACGCGGTGCGGCACACCACCGGAGCGATGCTCACCGTCGGCGTGCACGCCAACCTCGACCTGCGACGCCTGATCATCGAGGTCTACGACGGCTCGCAGGCCCTGCCCCACCACCAGGTTCCCGGTCCGGAAGCGGAGACCGGCCGGGGCATGTTCCTGGTCGAGCGCCTGGCCCTCGCCCACGGCGCTAACCAGACCACCAGGGGCAAGAAGGTCTGGGCGGAGGTCGCGCTCCCCGACCAGCCCCTGACCCGCCGCCAGCTCCTCACCCACCCCCGGCGGGCTGCTCGCGCCCTCGCGCGCCGCCTTTCCGGCTCTCGACGGCAGCCGATGGCGGCCCTCCTGACAACCGCCTGACGGGAGACCTCCGTGCCCACCACCACCGCTGACGGCTTGCTCGGCGCCCGGGGATTGCGCTCCGGCATCGGATGGACCACCCCCGCCGCCGCCAAGGCCCGAGCCGCCGAACTGGTCGCGCTCCACCGCGCCGACCGGCGGGAGATCGTCCGCAACCCCCACCTGGACACCGACTGGGCGAAGGCGGCCGTTCGCGCACCCCTGCTGCTGACCGCCGTCCAGGCCCTGATCGGCCCCGACGTCGCGGTGGAGAACACCTTCCTGGTCGTGAAGTGGCCCGACCACACCTTCGAGGTCCCCTGGCACCAGGACGGCATCGACGCCCGCGTGGAACTCGACCCCGACCGCTCGGTCTCCGCCTGGCTGGCGATCAGCGACGCCACCCTCGACAACGGGTGCCTGCACGCCGTGCCCGGCTCCCAGCGCTTCGGCTACCTGCCGTTCTCCTCCGAAGCCGAGACCGGCGCCGAGCGCGGCCGGGCGGACGAGGCCACCGGCTTCACCGCTGCCACCGCCACCGCCCTGCCGCTGCCCGCAGGATCAGCCCTGCTGATGGACAGCCAACTGCTGCACCGCTCCGGCACGAACACGGCCACCGGCGCCCGCGTCGGTCTGAACATCCGCTACGTCGCCCCCGGCGGAATCCGCCGGCGCGACCCCCAGAGCCCCAGCCCGGACCCGGTTGCCGGGACCGGCTGGTAGCACCACCCAAGGAAACCCAGCCCCATCGAGAGGAGCACAACGGTGAGCATCCTCGAAGACCTCGGCACCAGCGACAAGTTGGTGACCCGGGTGCGCGTCCTGGTCGGGGAGGACGCCGACGCGGCCCGCCGCGCCGACAAGACCCCGATCGCCAAGTCCGACTGCACCTACTACTGCCCCGACGCGGCCACCGCCGAGCGGTGCATCCAGTCCCTGCGCGAGTCCGACGAGCGCCTGCGCAACCGCCCCGAGGAGCTCATGCTCTGGGACTGGCAGTGCACCTACTGGGAGGCCGAGCCCGGCAACCCGAACGGCGGCGGCACCGTCCTGCTCGGCGTCGCCTGGTACGACCGGGAGTTCTTCGACGACCGGCGCGACGCCTGGTTCGGCGCCATGCACCAGCGGATCTACAAGGACCTCGGCATCCCGCTGGAGGACATCACCGTCACCCACTGGCAGCTGATCGCCAGCTGACCTGAGCACCACCAGCACACCGGCCGGGCCCCGCAGCGCGGGGCCCGGCCCGCTGACGGGGTCAGTCCCGCGCCGCCAGCTCCGGCACCTGCTCGGCCACCGGCAGCGGCCGGCGGGTGCGCGACCACCCCAGCACCAGGACCCCGCCGCCACCGGCCAGCACCGCGACCGTCAGACCGGCACTCAGGAACCCGGCCCTCGGGGCGGCGGCCGCCAGTGCCGGAACGAACAGCATCGAGACCGTCCCGCAGGTGCGGATGACGGTCAGGTCCACCGTCAGCAGCCGCCTTCGGGCGGCCGGAGGGAACAGCGCGAAGTGCGTGGACAGCGCGATCTGCAGGAACGGCGCCACCGCGCCGGACAGCACCGACAGCACCAGCAGCACCGGCAGCGACCCCGCCAGGCCGGTGGCCGCCAGGACCAGCCCGGACACCGCCCACGCCCCGCAGTAGAGCGCGGGCAGCGGACCGGGCAGCCGGACGTTCCCGGCCACCAGGTTGCCCGCCAGGGCCCCCAGGCCGGTGCAGGCCAGCACCGCCGCGTAGGCGGCGGCCCCGGCTCCCAGGCGGGCGGTCAGCAGCGCGGGCATGGCCAGCGACACCGCGCCGGCGAAGATCCCCAGCCCGTGGACAGCCAGCACCAGAGCGGTGTCCGGGTGGGTCCGCACCAGCGACCAGGCGCTCGGCCGCACCCCCGCCGCCTGCGGCCCCGACTCCGCCCGGGTGGGAACCTGCCGACGGCGGCCCGCCAGCAGCACCAGAGCCAGCGCCGAGACGGCGAACGTCGCCGCGTCCGTCCAGAACAGCCCGGCCAGCGGCATCACCGCCAGCAGCAGCCCGGCGGCCCCGGGACCGGCGACACGGGCGATCCGGCCGGTCAGGTCCATCAGGCCGCTGACGGCCTGGACCTCCTCCCGCTCGACCAGGTCCGGCACCATCGTGCCGAGGTTCGGGTCGAACAGGGCACCGCCGACGCCCAGCAGGGCCGCCGAGACGACCAGCCCAGCGGTGCCGAACTGCGACCACGCCCACGGCAGCCCCGCAACCAGGACCAGTCGCACCGCGTCCACGGCGGCCAGCGCCCCGAGCGAGGCGAACCGGTCCATGACCCGGCGCCCGACGGTGCCGAGCACGATGTACGGCAGCGACTCCGCGATGGCCACCAGGCCCATCGCCCCGGCGCCCGCGTGCTCCCAGGCCATCCACATCACGGCCATGGCGTACAGGCGGTCACCGAACACCGACGTCGTCTGCGCTCCCCACAGCAAGAGCACCGGCCCACGCTGTAGCAGCCGCACGTATCGCATGATCCAACTCCGCCCGGGAAGCACGAAGTCCCGGCAGCGTGACGCCACCGGGAACTCCCCACACCCTAGGGCAACTTGAAGATCGCCCGACGCAGGCGCCCCGCACGCGGCATCCCGCCGCTGAGCACCGCACCCCTCACTCGCGCCCGGCGCCGAACTCCGGCAGGCTGGGCACTGGCCCCCAGGACGGGGCCCACCCGGAAGGACTTCCGTGCACCCCCTGATCACCGAGCTCGGCCTGGACGGCGACCCGAAGCTTCTCCACGAGCGACGCGGCACCACCTTCTTCAAGATCGGCGACACCGCCTTGAAGATCACCGACGGCCTGATGGGCGGCCGCGAGGGCGAAGTCCTGGCCGCCCTCGGCGCCGACCACTACCGGGCCCACGGCCAGCACGGCGGCGGCTCCTGGCTCGCCATGCGCTGGATCGACGGCACCAGCCTCTGGGACGCTCTGGAGCCTGCCCACCGCGGCCACGACACCCCCGCCGGGCGCCGGGCGATCCTCACGGCCGCCGCTGAGGCAGCAGAAGCACTCGCAGAGCTGCACGCCGCCGGGTGGACCCACGGTGACCTCCAGCCCGACCACGTCGTCTTCGAGGACCAGGCGGTGCGGATCATCGACCTGGCCTGTGCCCAGGGGCCGGTGGCGGTGCCGTTCTACGTCCACCGCGGCGGCCTGGCCCACACCACCGCCCCCGAGACCGCCGCCCTGATCCTCGACAGCACCGACCACATCACCACCACGCCCGAGGCCGACGTATGGTCGCTGGCCGCCTCCCTGTTCTGGTCCTGGACCCGGCTGCCACCCACCGACTACCGCGACCCCCAGGCCCGCCGCCCCGAACTCCTCGCCGACACCGCCGCTGGCCGCCACCGCGACCTCGCCGCCGCCCGCCCCTGGCCCTTCCCCGCCTTCGAGCAGGCCATTCGCACCGCCCTCGCCCACGACCCCCGGCAGCGGCCGAGCGCCGACACCCTGGCCCGCTTGTTGCGTGCCGCGCTCGCCGACCCGGCGTGAGCCGACCGCCTCGGGCCCGGCCGAGCACCACCCCCACAGGTTCACCCGAAAGGGTGAACCTGTGGGGGAACCCGGATGCGCCGCAGCCGATCTGACCTGACGGTACGTCAGCGAACGGGCCTGTCGGGGGGTTGGCCGAATCCGCACTATGTGTTTCATGTGATTACGATGCGTGCCCGTCCGAGTTGATCTCTGATGGGAACGACGTATGAGCTACACCGATGAGGACGTCCGCGAGGGCCGCCGCCTCATGAACGAGGGCCGCACCAACCGGCTGGCAGTCGGCGACCAGTTAGTGGCCGTCACCGGCCTGGATGACGGCCGCCTCTTCGAGGAGTACTGCAGCTGCATCAGCCTCGCCCCGCGCACCGGGCGCGACTACCGCCACACCGCCCGGATAGCCACCCCGGCGATCCGGCAACTGGTCGCCGAGAGCACCGTGCACGTCAGCTACAGCGCCCTGCGCGAAGGCGCCAGGCTCGGAGCCGGCGGCGTCGCGGCGGACGAGGGCTGGAACAAGCTCCGCACCCTGCTGAAGGAGGCCGAGCGGGACGGCTGGGACCGGATCAGCGTGATTCGCTACCAGCAGGTCCTTGGCGTCGGGCCCGCGCTGCGGGACCTGCTGGAGGGTGCGACCGGCGGCGACGACAAGTCCGCCGAGATCCTGCGGGCCCTGCAGCAGAGCCCGCAGAAGGACCAGATCCTGCGGGCGATGGTGGAGGACGAGGCCCAGATCGGCAACGGTCTCAAGCGGGCCTGGGAGGACAAGCGCCGCCGTGACCGCGAGCGCGACGCCGGGCTCGGTCCCGGAGGCGACAGCCCCAGGCGCGACAAGGGGTACGCCCTGTCGTCGGACCTGATCCGCCTGCGCGACCAGTCGGTGGCCCTCATGAACCGCTACCCGAGGGCCGTCGACCTCGACCAGGCCCAGCGCGCGGCCTGCGAGGAGGCGATCGGCACCCTGGAGGTGCTGGTGGTCTGGGCGAAGGACAAGGCCGGCGTCAAGGCGCGGGCCGTCAGGCGCCCGCGCACAGTCCAGCGCGAGACGGTGGGCGTGTGATGGCGGCCGAGGGCATCCATGACAGCCAGGAGAGCCTGGAAGCGGACGTGGCGGAGTTCTCCACCCACGACCGCAAGGGCGGCTGGGCCAGGGCCCACCTGGTGGCCCGGCGCATCGAGCCGGGCGAGGGCAGCGGCGTCGGTATCGAACAAGAGTCCACGAAGTGGTTCGGTCGAACCACTTTCCGCCGGATCAGCGCGCGGGAGTTCGCCCGCCAGGCCCACACCACCCACAAGCGGGTCATGGCGTTCTACGACGCCTGGAACCGGGCCGCCGCCGACGGCCTGGTCCCCCCGGCGGAGGACCTGGCCCCGGACGAGTACGTCGACCTTCCGGAGGACCTGGGGGCCACACCGTTCTTCGGGGAGAAGGGCTACTACCGCAGCTACGAGGCCCGAGAGGTCGCCGGTGCGCGTGTCCGGGCGATCGAGGAGGAGGCCGAGCGGGCGGGCATCAAGCCCACCACGCCGGTCCTGATGGCCACCCAGCCCGCCGCCCTTCGGACCGCCGTGGTGGCGGACGCGACCGCCCGCACCGCCGCGATGGAGGGCATCGCGGAGTACGAACGCCGGGAGGTCGAACGCGAACAGCTGGACCGCGACGCCGCCGCGCTGACCACCCGCGAACACCAGCAGGACTTCGACCAGCAGCGGCAGGCCGAGATCGACCAGGCCGCCCAGCAGGTACGGGAGGCGACCAAGAACGCCTCGGAGCCGGACCGGGCCTTGCAGGTGTTCAAGGAGATGACGACGGTCCGCCTGGCCACGCTGCGGGCCCTGTCCCTCCTGCAGCAGCACCCGATCTCCTTCAGCGAGGACCGCAGCGCGGCGATCGCCGAGCTGTGTGACCAGGCAGCCGCCGCCCTGTCCTTCATCCGCGACATGGCCACCAGCAGCTCCACGGCGCTGAACGACGCCGCGCTGCGGGCCTTTCTGGACGAGAGCGAGAAGCTGGGGTGATCACCGCCGCGAAGCCCTTCACCCGGCTGGAGAACGACACCGCGGCCGTGTACGTCTGGCTGCGGGCCAACGCCGGCCGGGAGGTGACCTACAAGGAGATCGCCAAGGGCACCGGCATTCCGGTGGGCGGGCGGCTGCAGCGGGCGGTGCGGCAGCTTCGGGCGGCGGCCGAGCACCTGGGCGGCCACCGGCTGGAACGCTTCCGCCCCTCGCGCGATCCCAGGCTCAAGCGGGCGAGCGTGACGCGGTTCAACCTGTCCGGCAAGGGCGACGAATACAGCTCCGATGACGTGGTGCTCGCCTCACGGCTGGCCGTCACCGCGATGGAGGACCTGCGACGCTCGGCCCGCTACGAGGCCGCAAACCTCTTCAGCAACGGCAGCCCCGAGATGCACGCCCAGATGGCGGACGCCGTGGAGGGGTGCATCCAGACGGTCAGCGGGGTCACCGGCCTGAACGTGTCGTTCCGCCAGATCAAGTTGGAGAACCTGGCACTCTCCGAGCGCGTCGCCCAGTTGGAGGCCCGGCTGGAGCACGTCGGCACGTCCGAGGACGGTCTGCAGGCGGCGGGTTGAAACCGGGCTGCCGGTGTCCGGCGGCACAACGTGACATCGGACACCGGCAGGTCAGGTGGTGTTGACCTTCCGCATCAACCGCTTGATGGCTCCCCGGGCAGCGTCCAGGTTCTCCTCAGTCTCAGTGAGCTTGTCCTGCAGCTCGTCCCGCTCGGTCAAGGCCCGGTCCCGTTCACCGCTGATCCGCTCCACGGCCTGCAGCAGCTCCTCGATGCGCTCCGACAGTTCCTTGGTGCCGGACTGATCCAGTTGGGCGCCGAGGCCCCGGCGGACGGCCCCAGTGAGCCTCTGGTTCTCCTCCCGCAGGACCTTGTTCTCCTCGCGGGCCAGCGCGAGATCGGTGGCCAGGCTCGCCGCAGACGCGCCGGCGCCAGCCTGGCGGGTCCGCCGGGCGCCCTTGGCTTGGCCCTTCATGGCCGCCTCGACGTGCTCGCGTACCCCTTCGGCATAGACCAGCCAGCTGGAGACCCCGGCCGTGCGGGCGACCGAGGCGAAGGTGATCGTGTCGCCGCGCTCGCGCATCTGGTCGACGGCGGTCAGCACCTTGGCCCGCTTGGTTCGGCTGTCGCGGGCCCGGGACTCCCGCAGCACGTCGCCGGGGGTCCGCTTAGCCTCGCTCACGCGCTTCGCTCATCGCGCTCGCCGGGGAAGACGGGGTCGGGCAGCCACGTGGACGGCCGGCCGGCCCGCACCTTGCGCAGGACTGCGGCAGCCTCCTCCACCTCGGCCCGCTCCTCGGTGCCCATCGACTCCATCAGGTGCTTCATCGTCTTCAACACTCCCTTGAACGCCTCGATCTCCTGGTTCATGTTGACGATCACGAACTCGGCGACCTCCATGCTGACAGCGATCTCCCGGTTCTCCTTCAACGACCGGATGTGGTCCGCGATCACAGGCAGGTAGGACGGGTCGGGCCGGTAGGCGGGGCAGGCGGCGCACTGGAAGCGGATCGGGCAGCCCTTCCCGCCCGCCTTGACGTTGCGGGGGTCACTGCAGTTGCCGAACGGCACCGGCACCGTGCCCAGCTCGTAGGCGGTGGTGGAGGCGAACGGTGCCTCGTTGCCGTTCCGGTCGACGGTAAGCTTGCGCAGGACGTTGATCGCCTCACGCATCCGCTTCTGGGTCACCCGGTAGTAGCCCTGGGTGGTGACCGTGGACTTGTGGTCCATCAGCTCGCACAGGACCTCGATCCGCACACCGGCATCCGCGTGCCGCTGGCAGTAGGAGTGCCGGAAGGCATAGGGGAAGATCAGGCTGCGGTCGAACGGCAGTTGGTTCCCCTCTTGGTCCAGTTCCTCCGACAGCAGTTCCGGGATGCTGTCGGCCCAGGTGCGGATCAAGTTGGACACGTGGTCGGAGTTCAGGTGCCGCAAGATGCCGTTGTCCCCGGCCGGCGGGAAGAGGTAGTCGTCGGCGCCGAGCGGCAGGTCCAGCCCCGCGCGTATCTGCTTCCAGGTCTTGATCGTGTTCGCGGTCTCCGGGTAGATCGGCAGATGGCGGCCGTTGCGGCCAGCCTTCCGGTTGTCCCAGATCAGCTCCCACCCACCGAGCTTCTCGCCCTTGGCATCCGTCCCGCTGACGTAGGTGAGGCAGTCAACCCGCAGTTCAGCGATCTCGTAAGGGCGCCGGCCGGTGTCCCGCAGCAGTTCGTAGACTGCGCGGGCCATCGCCTGGACCTCGTGCGGCTCCATCCGGCCGTGGGAAACGCCCAGTCCGAGGAGGTCGGTGTTCCGGTTGAGCTGGGCGATCACCGACTCCGGCAGGGCACTTCCGGGCTCGTCCTCGTTGACGTCCTCGTTCTTGATCACGTGGCTGGAGTGCCGCGCGAAGCGGGCCGACATGCCGTCCAGGTGCCCGGCGGCCCGGTTGTGGTCGAGGATCTTGAAGAAGGTCGACAGCAGGGTGCCCCGCTGCTTGGAGCCCATCGGGCCGCTGCCGTCGACCTTGAGCAGGTGGCGGAAGGTGTCCACCACCGCGTTCATGTCCGCGAAGCTAAGCATGGCCGGGTCCTCGCCACCGCCCGGGCGCATCTCCAGGGCCCGCGAGGCGGCCGTGCAAGCCCGGTGCCCCCGGCGCACGTCGGAGGTGGTGGGCTGTACATCGGTGATCCAGCTGACCAGCATCTGCCGCAGCCACGACTGGCGGATCTGCGACACGTCCAGACTGCCGGGCCGGGTGGTTTTGAGCCCGCCGCGGATTCCCTTCACCCCGAGCTCGGACAGGTCCAGTACCGGCTTGGCAGCCGGGTCCAGCCCCCGGAAGCGATCGAAAGCCGCCGCGACGACCCGGAACGTCTCGCGCACCAGGGAGCTGACGTTGGCCTGCATCCGCTCCGGGAGCCAGGCAGGGTCACCAACCGCGATGCACTCCACCGCGCCGACCAGGCGCGAGACGGCCTGCCTCACCGCCGTCGGGTCGATCTTCTGCCTGTTCACCTCGCGCTGCGACAGGGCGTACAGCATCTCCGCCCGCACCAGCGGCGCCAGCGGTGCCAGCGAGAACTGGTGGACGCTCAGATAGGGCGCTTGGCGCTCCAGCCACTGCCTGTCCACGGTGCTGCCCTGTGAGCTGCGGCCGATGGCGCCGAGGTGGTTGCGCCAGGCGTCCGCGTGGTTGTCGCACAGGCCGAACGTGGCCCGCGAGTCGTACCGGCAGCCGGCCACCACACACGGCGCGACCGCCTCGTAGGGCTGCTGGCGGGTGATCCACTCCCGGAGGTCGGACTCCGGGTCGCGCAGCAGTTCCTTGTGCCGCTTGGACCCGTGCGCGTTGCACAGGCCCCACAGGAGAGAGTCCCGGGGGCACCCGAGGACCAGGCACGTGACCCGCTCGCCGCCGATCGACCGATTGCGTTCGGGCACGTGGACGGCCATGAACTCCTTGATCGGCAGCCCGGTCGCCCGGCGAGCCCTGGCGCAGGTGTCGCACAGACCCCTCGCCTTGATCAGGTTGTTGCAGGCGTCAACTCCGCAGTGGAACACGGCCGTCGAAGGGTTCGTGGGGTCGCCCGTGAAGAGCAGGGTGGAGCCGTCCCATTCACCGGGGCGCCAGGCGGGCCCGGTGTTCTCGGCCAGCCACGCCATCCACTCCTCCCGCACCTGCGCGGACAGCCGCTCGGCCGCCTCGTCGTCGGGCACCAGCCTCACCTGGTGCAGCGGGATGACGTTCCCTCCGGCGGTCATGCCCACATCTCCTTCGTCCGCTCCGCCACCATCTCGACGGCCTCGCGCTTCTCCTGGTCGGTGGTGTGGGTGTAGCGGTCCTGCGAGGACGGCGAGGCGTGCCCGGCCAGCTTCTGGCGCATGTCCCGGGGCATGTCGTTGCGGGCCCAGCGGGTGATCGCGGAGTGCCGCAGCATGTGCGGGCGGGCCCGGAACCCGGCCTTGTTCGCCAGCCGGACGAACAGGTCGTAGGTCGAGGGGTACTTCATCGGCTCGCCCAGCGGGGCGTGGAACAGGTTGACGAACACCATGTCGCAGTCGGCCGCCTGCGGCACCTCGTCGCGTTCGTACTGGTAGGCGTTGTACAGCTGCACGATGTCCGACTGGACCGTGATCCAGCGCGGCTCAACGGACTTGGCGTAGGCGCCGTTGCTGTTCACCCGGCGCCGCACGTGCACGTGCGGGCCCTCCACCCGGCAGCCCAGCAGCGAGGAGTCCGGAAGGAAGTGCATGTCCTCGCGACGCAGTCCGAGCGCCTCGCCGATCCGCATCCCGGTCGTGGCGAGCAGTCCGATCAGGAATCGGTCCCGGGCGCGGGTGGTGCAGTTGAGTAGGTGCCGGATCTCCTCGTCCGTCAGCCACTCGTAACCGGGCACCGCCACGCGATACTTGATCCGGCGGCTCTGGATGACCCGGTTCTGCCCGTCCTCCCCGGGGTCGAAGCCCGGCGGGGTGTAGCGCAGGTACTTCGGCTGCACGAGCATGCTGGCCACACTTGCTGGAACCCACCCCTGCAGGGCACACCAGCTCAGGAAGTCGCCCATGGTGCCGGTGATCGCGTTCGCGGTCCCCTTGCTCCGGAACCGCAGTTCGACCGGCGGCCGCTTCCCTCTACCTGGCAAGGGTTCCTCGATCAACCACCTCTGAAAGCTCAGAAGTTGAGGAAGAGCCGGCGCCGCCCAGTCGATGCCGTTATCGGTGCAGTACGACAGGTACAGGGCGATCCGGCCGGAGTAGGTGCGCTCGGTGTTGTAGGCCCGGCCCGCACCCCGTAGGCCCGCCAAGTACGCGCACGCCTCGGTATGCAGCTCGAACGACTCATTGACGACAACCCAGTAGGCGGTCTCGTCGGCGGAGATGGCCCGCTCGGCCCGGTAGTGACGACGCAGTGCAGTGGAGGTGACCAACGTGCCTTACATCCCTTGGATACTAGTGAGGCATGTAGGATTCAGCATACTTGCCTCACGTGCCTTAAGACTTAGAAGTACCCAAGATAACGAGCGTGCCCACCGCGTACTCGGCGGTGGTCATTCCCGCATCCGACCTGTCCCTGGCACGGGCTGCCCGACGGATCCGGACGGCCGCCCAGCGGCTCCGGCGGCGACACACCCCGACCAGGCTCCGGCACGGACGCGCGGTGCCGACGGACCTGAGCGCGATCACTGCAGTCATGTCTCTCTCCTTGGGTTTCCCGTCGCATAAGGGCCGGGGCGACCCCCTGCAAGCTCTCGTACATAGAAATGTTTTGACGCTACGTCAGATAGAACGGGCAAAGCCGGCCGTGAGCCCCATGACCACCGGAACCACACTGATCAGCACGAACGCGGGGAGGAAGCAGAGCCCGAGCGGTGCCGTGGCGAGCACACCGGCACGGCGGACGCGGGCGTGCGCCGCGCGGGCGGTCGCGCTCCGACAGGCCTGGGCCAACCCGGTCAGCGGTCCGGCCGCCGGGGCCCCGCTCAGGCTCGTCCGAACCAGGCAGCGTGCCAGTGGCGCCAGGGCCCGGTGCTCCTCACCCAGCCGACTCCAGCAGACCTCCGGCGGTGCCCCCAGGTCCAGTTCGGCCGCGATCGTGACCAGTCGGGGCCCCATCGGGGCACCGACGCTCCGGCCGACCGCCACCACCGCTGCGGCAGGAGAGGCCGCCGACCCGAGGCAGGCCGCGAGCAGCTCCGCTGTGAACGGGAGCTGCCGGGCGAGCTGCTCCTCCTCCAACGCGAGCCGCCGTGCCACCGGGGACTGCGCCCTCGACAGCCGCCGGTACAGACCCACCGCCAGCAAGGCACCCGCCACCACGCCCGTTCCGCCGCCGAGCAGGACGGCCGCACCCGCCCCGGCACAGGCCGCCACGACCGCCCGCCGCACCTGCCCTGCCCCGGCCGCGCCCGGTGCGGTGGAGCCGACACTCGGCAGGGCCCACCGCCGCCGGCCGACGAGCCCTCCGACCCGCGCCTCGGCCCGCACCTCGCCCGACGACTCACCCTGCCCGGCCCGGGCCTGCCATCGGACCGAAGCGAACGGTCCGGTCCGACAGGGGGCCCGGCGGCGCTCCCCGGGCCCGGTACCGGAGCCCAGCAGGGCGACCGCTCTGCGGCGCCCGGCCCACTCGTTCGCCCACCGGTGCGGAAACAGCGCCCATGCCCCCAGCCCCGATACGAGGGCGACCAGCTCGACACCGGCCGTCACGCCGATGCCGTCTCGGCCCGAAACGAACCGCTGAGCCGACCGGGCCGGGCCCGCGTGCGGGAGATGCCACACCGCCACCCGCCACTGTCGAATCGGCCACCGACTCCGGGTCCGGGCTTGGCCCCGACCCCAGCCCCGAGCCCGGCCCCGCTCATACCTCGGCCCCCGGCCGCAGCCCCGGCGGCCGCCCGTCCGCCGCCCAGAGGATCCTCCAGGGCGCCCTGTGCGGCCGCCCGGACGATCCGGGCCGTCCACGCCACACCGAGCCCCTCCAGGACCGCTCCGCCCACCAGGCAGGCAAGGCCGGCCGGGGTGTGCAGCAGGACGGTCACCGGCCGGGCGCCGAGCGACGCGCCGAGCAGCAGCCCGGCGACGGGCAGCGCCGCCAGCACGGCGACCGTCGTTCGCGGCCCGGCCAACTCGGCATCGATCTCCTCCGCCAGCGCACGCTCGGCGCGCAGCGCCTCGGCGACTCCGTCCAGCCCGGCGGCCAGCCCGCCGCCACCATCGGACGTGACCCGCCAGCAGGCGGCGATCGCAGTCGCCCCGCGCCCGCCCGGCAACTCCGCGAGCAGTTGGAAGGCCCCGGGTACGTCCCCGCCGTACCGGCCGGCCGCGAGCCGGGCCACCGGCTCCAAGCCGACCCGGCGCAGGGCCTCGCCGTCTTCGGCGAGACGCGTGGTGACCACGTGCAGTGCCTGCTCGGGCGTGGCTCCACCGCGCAACTCCCCGGACAGGGCAGCACAGAGGTCCACCACCGCGGAGGCCCGCTGCCGGGCCTCCGCCTCCACCGCGCGACGCAGCCGCCAGCGCCGCAACGGAACGAAGGCCAACACGGCGGCCAGCACCGGGACGGGCGAGGCCGTCGCCTGCGCGACCCCCAACCCGCCCGGCAGGAGCAACAGTTCAGGCGTCAACCACCCCGGCCGACGGAACCGCCCGGCCGGGCCGCCTCCGGCTGCCACCGGCCTCGGCCACGGGGGCATCACCGCACCGCCACTCCCGCCCCCTCCTCCGCCGCTGCCCCCGGCGAACAGGAGTCCGGAGCGCCTCGCGCCCGTCACCCGGCGCTGCAGAGCGCACCAGCCCGCCGATGCCGCCACGCAGAGCACCGCCACCCAGCACAGCTCGAACTGACTTCTCGTCATGTCATTCACCCCTCTCATCGCCTGCCCTTGCCGCGCCACAACCCCAGCAGCGCCACAGCTCCCGTCACACACCCGCAGATCAGCAAGCCGAACGCCAGCTCGGCCGCGTCCGTGATCACGGCGGCCCTTGCGGGAGCGCAGCCCCCACGGCCACCCCGCGGGTCGTGAGCAGCCGGAGCAGGCGCTCCCAGCCGACCCCGGGCACGGTGGCTCCGTCCGCCGTGAATGCCACCGCCGGGGTGGTGACGGCCAGCCCGGCGCGATCTCCGGACAGCGTGTGGATCTCGGCGACCCGGCGCCGCCCGGATGCCGGCTCCCGCACCAGGTGCACCACCACGTTCAGGGCGGCACGGAGTTGGCTGTGCAGCGCCGCCCGGTCCAGCCCGGCGAGCGATCCGAGCGCCTCCAACCTGACCGGCACATCCGCCGCCGCGTTCGCGTGCACGGTGCCGCAGCCGCCCTCGTGGCCGGTGTTCAACGCGGCCAGCAAGTCCGACACCTCGGCTCCGCGGACTTCTCCCACGACCAAGCGGTCGGGTCGCATCCGCAGCGCCTGGCGGACGAGGTCCCGGAGGGTCAACTCGCCGAGCCCCTCCTGGTTGGGCGGCCGACTCTGCAACCGGACCACGTGCGGATGGGCGGGCCGCAGCTCGGCGGAGTCCTCCACCACGACGATGCGCTCGCCCGCCCCGGCCAGCCCGAGCAGGGCCGCCAGCAGAGTGGTCTTGCCCGTCCCGGTGCCACCGCTGATCAGCAGTGAGAGTCGGGCCCGCAGGATGCCGGTCAGCAGCTCGGCGCCGACTGCGGGCAGCGCCCCGCCGACCACCAACTCGTGGAGCGTGAAGGGGCGGGGTCGGCAGACCCGCAGTGAGATGTGGGTGCACCCGGACGCGATCGGCGGTAGCACCGCGTGCAGCCGAGTGCCGTCCGGCAGCCGCGCGTCCACCCAGGGTCGCGCGTCGTCGAGTCTGCGCCCGGCCGCCGTGGCGAGCCGGTGCGCCAGTCGCCGGACCGCCTCGGCGTCGGCGAAGCGGACACCGGTGACCCTGCGCAGACCGCCGCCCCGGTCGACCCACACCTCGTCCGGCCCGTTGACGAGCACGTCCGTGACATCGGGCGCCGACAGCAGCCGGTCCAGCGGGCCCGCACCCACCAGTTCGGCGCGCAGCGAGCGCACGGTGTCGAGGACTTCGTCGCCGCCGAGCGGCGGGCGGGTGGCCCGCAGCACCGCTGCGACAGACCCGGCCGTCGGCGCCGCGCCCGACTCGGCCAGTCTGAGCCGCACGGCGTCGACCAGCGCTGCCGTCCGCTCCTCCCGGGCCGTTCGCCCGTAGGGGGGCGGCTCGGGCCGCGGGTGCTGCTCCGGCGGACCGGCGGCCGTCGCAACGCTGCGGAGCGGCCGACGCTCCCGCGCACCGAGGCTCCGCCCGGCGGCAATCGCCCTTCCTGTGCCTCGAAGACGAACCATCAGTACACGCCTCCGCCCACCGCCGGCACCGGCGGCAGCACCTCGTCAAGGAACGTCTCGCAGAAGCGCGCCAGCGGGCCGTCCGTTCGGATCCCGGGCGGCACGCCCTGCTCGACGTCGGCGGCCAAACCGGGCTCCGGCTCCAGCTCCCCCGCGAGTTGGAGCCGCAGCCCCCGCGCGATCCGGTGGGCCGGAAGTCCGAAGGGCCGCAGCGGGCGCACCACGGCCCGTACGTCGTCGAGTCGCATCCGGACGGAGGCCGCGACCCGGTCGGCGGCCGCGACCGCGCGCAGTTCGGCCGGCACCACCAGGAGCGCCGTGTCGGACTGTTCAAGTGCCTGCCCGGCGGCCGGGTCGAGCCGGCGCGGCACGTCGACCACGACCAGCCCGCCCCGGCGCCGGGCGGCGGCCAGCACGCTGCGCATGGCGTCGGGCGGCACGGCGAGCGTGTCGCCGCGGTCCCAGGACAGGCAGGAGAGCGAGGTCAGCCGTTTGAGCACCGGCAGTGCCTTGGCCAGCTCGGCGCCGCTGACCCGGCCCCGAGAGCCGGCCAGATCGGGCCAGCGAAGACCGCCGGCCGTCTCACCGCCGAGCAGGATGTCGAGCCCGCCCCCGAGCGGATCGCCGTCGACGAGTATGGTCCGCCTGCCCGTGCGCGCGGCCGTGACCGCGAGCGCACAGGCCAGGGTGGACGCGCCGGCGCCGCCCCGGCCGCCGAGCACCGCGACGGTGAGCGCCGGCGTGCCGATGCCCTCGGTGGCGTCGGCGATCCGATCGAGCAGCCAGGCTTCGGCGTCCGGCAGGAACAGCACGTGCTCGGCCCCGAGCTGGACGGCTCTGACCCAGACCCCGGGGTCGTCCAGGTCCAGCCCGAGCAACAGCACCCCGGACCGGCGAGGAAGCCCGGCGCATCGCTCGACCTGGTCGTCCCCGACCAGCACGAGCGGGGCGCTCTCCCAGAGCCCGCGCGTCGGCGGGGCTCCCCGGATCAGCTGTGGTTCGGTACCGGCGGCCGCGCAGAGCCGCAGCATGTGCTCGGCCAGGCCTTCGTCCTCGGTGACGACGAGCGGGCCGGCGGCCTCCGGCCCGTGCGCGGCGGCGTGGTCGGTGAGTGGTGTCGACATGACGGTCTCCCCTGTGCGGCGCCCGGCCGCGCTGAGCGGTACGGGCGCACATCCGGATGGACGCGGCGGGCGACGCCCGGCCGACCCCGTAGGGTCCGCCTGGCAACCGCTGCCGTCCATCACGGTGGGGGGTGATCCGGATTCCGTCAGCCCCGTTCCGATTCCCTGTGGATAACTCGGGGCTGTGGATAAGTACGTTCACTCGGACGGGGGGCTATTGAGTAAAGAATTGACGAAACGGCCTCACCGAGAAGAACCGGCACATCACGGAGAGCCGGAACGGGCGGCATCCACAGGGACCTCCCGAACACGCTCCGGGGCTTCTTCGCCCCCTCTTCGAAGCGCCTCGCGGGCATCTTCGGAGCGCCGACCAGCCATCGACCACGCTGAGCAACCGGCGACGGAGAGTGACGAAAGCGGATCGGCGCACCCACGACCCAACACCCCCTGGAGATCGCCACCCGAGGGCCCGCGGAGTCCTCCGCCAGAGCCGTTCAAGCCCTGAAAATGGCCCCGGACGTGCGACGACCCCCGCCGGGGGGGAGAGCGGGGGTCGTCTATCCACAGCCCGACTCGGGGGGGGAGGAGCCGGACCGGGTTAGCACGGTCGCGAACGATCCGTGACTTCCATGGTGTACCCGAGCGGCCAGAAACACAAACCCGCACGCCCATGAGTACACCGAATGGCGGGCCGTTTTGCGGCGCCCTCTATCCTCGGTTCCCGTGGACACCACCGAGAACGCCGACGAGTACGCCGACGAGTCCCCGGACTCCACCGCCGAGACCACTGAGACCGCCGAGATCGCCGAGATCGTGGAGCCGGCCGGGGCTGCCGGGAACAGCGAGAACCCGGCGACCACCGAGAACTCCGGGAGTTCCGGGGCGGCCCCGGGCACCGCGGCCACCGGGCAGAGCGCGCAGGCCGCGACCGAGGAGCCCGGCGGGCCCGCCCCAGCCGGCCGCGCGGCTGCCGGCCCGCGCCCGGCCGGCCCCAGGACGGCCGCCTTCTTCGACCTCGACAAGACCATCATCGCCAAGTCGAGCGCCCTCGCCTTCAGCCGGCCCTTCTACCAGGGCGGCCTGATCAACCGTCGGGCCGTCCTGCGCAGTGCGTACGCCCAGTTCGTCTTCCTCGTCGGCGGCGCGGACCACGACCAGATGGAGAAGATGCGCGAGTACCTCTCCGCGCTCACCCGGGGGTGGAACGTCCAGCAGGTCCGCGAGATCGTCGCCGAGACCCTGCACAACCTGATCGACCCGATCATCTACGACGAGGCCGCCTCGCTGATCGAGCAGCACCATGCCGCCGGCCGCGACGTGGTCATCGTCAGCAGCTCCGGCTCCGAGGTGGTCGAGCCGATCGGCGCCCTGCTCGGCGCGGACCACGTGATCGCCACCCGGCTGAAGATCGAGGACGGCCGCTACACCGGCGAGATCGAGTACTACGCCTACGCCGAGAACAAGGCAGCCGCCATCCGGGAGTTGGCCGAGGTCGAGGGGTACGACCTCGGCCAGTGCTACGCCTACAGCGACTCCTCGACGGACCTTCCGCTGCTGGAGGCGGTGGGCCACCCCTCCGCCGTCAATCCGGACCGTGCGCTGCGCAAGGAGGCGGTGGCCCGCGAGTGGCCGGTGCTGGTCTTCGACCGCCCGGTGGAACTGCGGCGACGACTCCCGGAATTCTCCGCGCCGAGCGGTTCGGTACTGACGGCCGTGGCCGTCGGCGCGGCGGTGCTGACCGCCGGCGTGATCTGGTACGCGGCGCGGCGGCGCCGACCGGCGGCCTGAGGGCGCGCGGTCGGCGGCAGGTGCACGGGCAGGCCCGGCGCCTCACCCGTGCGCCCGGCGGCCATCGCGTGCGCCCCGTTTCAAAGGTGACTTGCCTGCCCGTTTGGGACAAAACGGGCAAAAGCCGAAGAGTTCTCGTTTCGGGTTCCCCTTTCCCCCGAAACGCGATACAAATGAAGCACGGCCCGCGAGACCCGGTCAGGACCGAAGAGGTCAAACCGACAACGCAGTTCAGGCCCACGGACCGCACGTACAGATAGTCGAGCACCCACATGCAGCCGACCCGCTGTCGGGCCGCCGCACCAGACGAACGGGCAGGATCCCCGTCTGATGGGCACTTCCGGTGCATGCATGGTCACCCGGCACCTGTACCAGCGGCGGCATCCGGCAGGATCGGATGCCGCCGCATCTCTCTGCCCGGCGCGGGGCGGGCCGGTCAGACCATGCCGCGCTGCATCGCCTCGCAGACCGCCGTGCTCTCCCGCACACCGAGCCGCAACGCCCGGCCGCAGTGGCCGATCCAGGCCGCCAGGCCCTCCGGCGTGCCGGCCAGGTACCCGGCCAGCGCACGCCGGTAGGCATCCGTACCGAGCTCCGCGAAGCCGACCTCGGCCGGGCAGATCGACTTCGGGTCCAGCCCCTCGGCGATCAGCACGACCCGTTGCGCGGCGCGCGCGATCACGCCGTTGTGCGAGCCGAACGGACGCAGCGCCAACAGCTCCCCGTGCACCACCGAGGCCACCACCAGGGCCGGCGTGCCGACACCCTGCCCCTCCGCCCGGGCGATCAGCAGCCGGGAGAGCTGGTCGAGCCGGGCGGCGACCTCCTCGGCCCCGGGGGCCGGCGGCAGTCCGATCGCCGGTCCGGCCGGACCGGCTTCCACCTCGACGCTCTCCACCGGCTTGAGCTCCAGCGGGAACAGGGCCTCCACGCCCTCTCCGGCCTGCCGCGGCCGCCCCGCCGCCGGATCGGCGTCACCGACCGCCAGCAGATGCAGCCGGGCCAGCACCTGGAGCGGGGAGTGCCGCCAGATGCTCAACAGCTGGCCGGCTTCGGCTGCGATCCGCAGCGCGGCGCCGACCGTACGGGACTCCGGGTCGGCGCTGAAGTCCGTACGGCGCCGGACCTCCTCCAGCGGCCAGTCCGCCCCGGCCAGTGCCGCCGAGGCGCGGGCACCGCGCAGTGCGGACTCGGACGTGACCTCGTCCGCACGGCGGCGCATCACCCGGTGGCCGTAGAGCCGGTCGACGGCCTTGCGCACCTCGGCCACCGCGTCGGGCACCCCGGGGAGCTGGGCCAGCGGGGCGAGGGGATCTGTTCCAGTGCTCACCTACCCGAGAGTAATGAACGAGGCGCCCCTCCCGGAACAGCAACCCCGCATCACCCGTTAGAGGCAATCCTCACTTCCCTTCCCCGGTGAAGCCGAAACCGCGGATAGCATGGCCACTATCGGAGACGATAACGATTTCCAACTCTGGAGATCGTCGGCCTCGGCGCGGCGCGGAAGCGACCCTGAAGGGCGGCGCGAGAGCGGCCCGGAAGAGGCCCCGAGAAGGCGGCCCCGAGGTCGGGCCCCAGAGCGAGAGCGGGAGTCCCAGATGAAGATCGCCTTCGTCGGCAAGGGCGGCAGCGGCAAGACCACGCTGTCCTCACTGTTCATCCGCCACCTGGCCGCTGCCGGCCGACCGGTCATCGCCGTCGATGCCGACATCAACCAGCACCTCGGCCCCGCCCTGGGCCTGACCGACTCTCAGGCCGCGGAGCTGCCGTCCCTCGGCGCCCACCTGCCCGAGATCAAGGAGTACCTGCGTGGCGACAACCCGCTGATCCGGTCCGCCGAGGAAATGATCAAGACCACGCCGCCCGGCCGGGGTTCACGCCTGCTGCGGATCGTCGAGGAGAACCCGGTGTACGCGGCATGCGCCCGCCCGATCGCGCTCGACGAAGGGTCGGTGCGGCTGCTGGTGACCGGCGCCTTCACCGAGGAGGACCTGGGGGTGGCCTGCTACCACTCCAAGGTCGGCGCGGTCGAGCTGCTGCTCAACCACCTGGTCGACGACCGGGACGAGTACGTCGTCACCGACATGACCGCGGGCTCCGACTCCTTCGCGTCCGGGCTGTTCACCCGCTTCGACCTCACGTTCCTGGTGGCCGAGCCGACCCGCAAGGGGGTCTCGGTGTACCGCCAGTACAAGGACTACGCCCGGGATTTCGGCGTCCGGCTTCGCGTGGTCGGCAACAAGGTGCAGAGCTCCGACGATCTGGAGTTCCTCCGCGCCGAGGTCGGGGACGACCTGCTGACCACCTTCGGGCAGTCCGAGTGGGTGCGCCGGCTGGAGCGGGGCGCCGAGCCACCCCTGCGGAGCCTGGAGCCGGGCAACCGCGCCGTCCTGGAGCAGCTGCGCGCCGAGGCGGACGCCGCCCACGGCCGTCGGGACGCCTTGCGCTACACCGAGCAGGCCGTCCTCTTCCACCTCCGCAACGCGGAGAGCTGGGCCAACGCCAAGGTCGGCATCGACCTCGCCACCCAGGTGGACCGCGACTTCGTGCTTGGTGGCGAGCAGCACGCCCCGGCCGGGGCCCACGCCTGACGACCGGCTCGGCCACCTCGACTCGCCGCATCCGGACCGCCACTGCCTCCACACTGCCGACGGGCCGCGACCTCCCCAGCCCGGGGAGGCCGCGGCCCGTTCTCGCGCGTCCGGCGTCACCCCGGACGCCGCCAGCAGATTTCCATCGGTTCGAACACCACCCAATGGGGTGAATCCAGGGCGCTGGTCCTACCGTCCGGGATGACGCTGTGCAAAGCTTTCATTACCCTCGGTTTACCGAGTCTTGATGGTCCTCTCTGCGGCCTGGTCCTCCACGGCTTCTTCGGGACCCCTTGATGGTCCACGGCCCGGCCGGTGACACCCGCAATCCCCGCCGCGCCCAACGCCATCCCGCCACACCGTCGCAACCCACGACAGCCGATCCGAGCCCCGAGCCCCCCCAGTCGGACTCACCACCGGACCTGACTGCGTTCGTTCCCCGGAAAGACGGGAAGACAATGACCCTCGACATCTCCAGCGCACCCATCGCCTCCGACACCAACGACCACGCCCCGCCCGGCCCGCCCTCCCGCAGCCGGTGGGTGCAGGACTGCTCCGCCTCCCTGGTGGTCTTCCTGATCGCGGTGCCGTTCTCCCTCGGCATCGCCCTGGCCACCGGCGCCCCACTGACCGCCGGCCTCGCCGCGGCGGCCGTCGGCGGCATCGTCGTCGGACTCTTCGGCGGCACTCCCCTCCAGGTCAGCGGCCCCTCCGCCGCGCTGACCGTGATCACCGCCGGCCTGATCACCCAGTACGGCTGGCAGGCCACCTGCGCCATCACACTCACCGCTGGACTGCTCCAGCTCCTCCTCGGCATTCGGCGGGTGGCCCGCACCGCGCTCGCCGTCTCGCCGGCCATCGTGCACGGCATGCTGGCCGGCGTCGGCCTCACCATCGCCATCGCGCAGTTGCACGTCGTCCTCGGCGGCTCCCCGCAGAGTTCGGCGCTGGCCAATCTCCTCGCACTGCCGGACCAGCTGGCTGGCCCGCACCCGGCCGCACTGGTCGTCGGGGCCGTCACCGCCGCCGTCCTGCTCGCCTGGCCCAGGCTCTCCCGGCTCCCCGGCCGGGCCGGGGCGTTCGGCGCCCGGCTGACCAAGGTGCCGGGCCCGCTGGCCGCCGTAGGCGCCGCCACGGCCCTCGCCATGACCCTCGGCCTGCAGCTCACCCGGGTCGACCTGCCCACGTGGCAGCCGCACGACCTCGTCCCCGACCTGCCGCACGGGCCGCTCGCCGCGGTCCTGGCCGCCGTGCTGACCGTCACCGCCGTGGCGAGCGTCGAGTCACTGCTGTCCGCCGTCGCGATCGACCGGATGTCGCACCGCACGGGGGACCTCGACCGCGAGCTGCGGGGCCAGGGCCTCGCCAACATGATCAGCGGCCTGCTCGGCGGGCTGCCGATCGCCGGCGGGGCGGTGCGCAGCACGGCCAACGTCCGGGCCGGCGCACAGAGCAGGTGGTCCTCGATCCTGCACGGCGTCTGGGTGCTCGTGGCCGCACTGGCGCTCACCGGCGGGCTCCGCCGGATCCCGCTCGCCGCCCTGGCCGCACTCGTCCTGGTCGTCGGCCTGCAGATGGTCAGCTTCGCGCACATCCGCAAGGTGCATCGACACCGCGAGTTCCCGGTCTACCTCGCCACCGTGCTCGGCGTGGTGCTGCTCGGCGTCCTGCCGGGCGTGGGCCTGGGCGCCGCGACGGCCGCCCTGCTCGCCCTCTACCGCCTGACCCGCGCCCATGTGGACGTCCTGGCCGGCCCCGACGGCTCGTTCACGGTACAGACGCACGGGCCGCTCACCTTCGCCGCGGTGCCCCGGCTGAGCCGTGCGCTGGGGGGCATCCCCGCCGCCGCCGATGTGGCGGTCGTCCACGACGGCTCCTTCCTGGACCACGCCGCGTACGAAACGCTGCACAGCTGGCGAACCGGCCGGCAGGCGGCCGGTGGCCAGGTCTCGATGGTGACGCGACGTCAGGACGACGAGGTCCTCGATCCCGACGGCACCGTCCGGGCTGGCAGCTCCTCCGGCCCGCACCGCTGCCGGGCCTGGACTCCCTGGGTCGGCCACCACTGCATCGATCAGCAGGAGGATCCGCACGGCCGGCTGCTGGACGGCGTCCGGGTGTTCCAGCTGCACACCGCCCCGCTGGTCCGCCCCGAGCTCGCCCGGCTCGCCCGGGAGGGACAGACGCCCTCCCAGCTCTTCCTGACCTGTGCCGACTCGCGCATGGTCACCAGCATGATCACCAACAGCGGCCCGGGCGACCTGTTCACCGTCCGCAACGTGGGCAACCTCGTACCGGCGCCGTTCGAGCCGGGCGCGGCCGACGACTCGGTGGCCGCCGCGGTGCAGTACGCCGTCGAGGTGCTGGAGGTGCGCTCGATCACGATCTGCGGACACTCCGGCTGCGGCGCCATGAAGGCCCTGCTGGACGGCGTGCACGAGCAACCGGGGCCGCCGACTCCGCTCACCCGCTGGCTGCGCAACGGCCGCGGCTCGCTCGACCGGCTGCGCCGCGCCCCCGCCGAGTTCACCGCCCGCCCGGTGGCCGACCTGGTGGAGCAGCTCTGCATCACCAATGTGGTCCAGCAGTTGGACCAGCTCGTGGCGAACCCCGCCGTGGAGCGCCGGGTCGCCGAGGGCACCTTGCGGCTGGTGGGGATGTACTTCGACTTCGCCACCGCCCAGGCCTACGTGCTCGATCGGGAGAGCGGTCGGTTCAGTCCGGTCGAGGCCCTGGGCGGCACGGCCGGTCCGGCACCCTGCGACACGCCCGGGCAAAGGAGTGAATTCGAAAGGGTCCCTGCCGCCGGCGCGGACCTCACCGCGGCCGCCGTCACCGGGGGCGACCCCCGGCTGGCCGCCTGAGAGCCGGGCCCGTGCCCTGCCGGGCGGGCCGGGGCACGGGCCCACCTCACCACCTCGCCGCCGAACCCCTCCACCCTCGGCATACCGTTCGACTCTCGGTCAAAGGTCTACACCAATTCCCCAGTGCCTCTTGTCAACCGACCACTTCGCCTGGTGAGCTGTGCGCTGGGACACACGGGACAATCCCCACGCACGGGATTGACCCCGATCATGACTCGATGAGGAGTGCGCGTTGAGCAACGAGAGCCTGGCCAACCTGCTCAAGGAGGAGCGGCGCTTCGCCCCGCCGGCAGAGCTCGCCGCCGCCGCCAACGTCACCGCGGCCGCGTACGCGCAGGCCTCCGAGGACCGCCTGGGCTTCTGGGCCGAGCAGGCCCGCCGCCTCACCTGGGCGGTCGAGCCCACCGAGACGCTCGACTGGTCCAACCCGCCGTTCGCCAAGTGGTTCGCCGACGGCAAGCTCAACGTCGCGTACAACTGCGTCGACCGCCACGTCGAGGCGGGCAACGGCGACCGGGTCGCCATCCACTTCGAGGGCGAGCCCGGTGACAGCCGCTCGATCACCTACGCCCAGCTCAAGGACGAGGTCTCGCAGGCCGCCAACGCCCTGCTGGAGCTCGGCGTCGCCAAGGGCGACCGGGTGGCGATCTACCTGCCGATGATCGCCGAGGCGGTCGTCGCGATCCTCGCCTGCGCCCGGATCGGCGCCACCCACTCCGTGGTCTTCGGCGGCTTCTCGGCCGACGCCGTCGCCTCCCGAATCACGGACGCCCAGGCCAAGCTGGTCATCACCGCCGACGGCGGCTACCGCCGCGGCAAGCCGTCCGCGCTCAAGCCCGCCATCGACGAGGCGCTGACCAAGGCCGCCGGGGTCGAGCACGTCCTGGTGATCCGCCGCACCGGCCAGGAGGTCTCCTGGACCGAGGGCCGCGACGTCTGGTGGCACGAGATCACCGCGCGCCAGTCCACCGCGCACACCCCTGAGGCGCACGACGCCGAGCACCCGCTCTTCATCCTGTACACCTCGGGCACCACCGGGAAGCCCAAGGGGATCCTGCACACCTCGGGCGGCTACCTCACCCAGGCCAGCTACACCCACCACGCCGTCTTCGACCTCAAGCCGGAGTCCGACGTCTACTGGTGCACCGCCGACATCGGCTGGGTCACCGGCCACTCGTACATCGTCTACGGTCCGCTCGCCAACGGCGCCACCCAGGTCATCTACGAGGGCACCCCGGACACCCCGCACCAGGGCCGGTTCTGGGAGATCGTCCAGAAGTACGGCGTGACGATCCTCTACACGGCGCCCACCGCGATCCGCACCTTCATGAAGTGGGGCGACGACATCCCCGCGAAGTTCGACCTCTCCTCGCTGCGGGTGCTGGGCAGCGTCGGCGAGCCGATCAACCCCGAGGCGTGGATCTGGTACCGCGAGCACATCGGCGCCGGCAAGGCCCCGATCGTGGACACCTGGTGGCAGACCGAGACCGGCGCGATGATGATCAGCCCGCTGCCGGGCGTCACCGAGACCAAGCCGGGCTCCGCCCAGCGCGCCCTGCCGGGCATCTCCGCCACCGTCGTCGACGACGAGGCCAACGAGGTCCCGAACGGATCCGGCGGCTACCTGGTGCTCACCGAGCCGTGGCCGTCCATGCTGCGCACCATCTGGGGCGACGACCAGCGCTACATCGACACCTACTGGTCGCGCTTCCAGGGCCGCTACTTCGCCGGTGACGGTGCCAAGAAGGACGAGGACGGCGACATCTGGCTGCTCGGCCGGGTCGACGACGTCATGCTGGTCTCCGGCCACAACATCTCGACCACCGAGGTCGAGTCGGCCCTGGTCGGCCACCCGTCCGTCGCCGAGTCCGCCGTGGTCGGCGCCACCGACGCCACCACCGGCCAGGCGATCGTCGCCTTCGTCATCCTGCGCGGCAGCGCCACCGACAGCCCCGAGCTGGTCGAGGAGCTGCGCGCGCACGTCGGCCGGACGCTCGGCCCGATCGCCAAGCCGAAGCAGATCAAGGTCGTCGGCGAGCTGCCGAAGACCCGCTCCGGCAAGATCATGCGCCGACTGCTGCGTGACATCGCCGAGGGCCGCGAGGTCGGCGACACCACCACGCTGGCCGACAGCTCGGTGATGAGCCTGATCCAGTCCCAGCTCCCCCCGGCGGGCAGCGAGGGCTGACGCCCCGTCGAACGGCGCGGTGCCCCGGGCGGTCGTGACCGCCCGGGGGCTCGGCGTCGGAGAGCCGCTCGACCAGGAGCATCCCCGCGCCCTCGCCCCA